>JAHFLI010000015.1 GCA_023255615.1 Candidatus Woesearchaeota archaeon | reverse complement strand
ATTGCCGTTGGCACACGATTATCCATGTCTACAACAGGATATAATGGAAAAGATTTTGCGAGAAACGCAATAAAAATAATGGTTGACATTGACGAATCTGAGTTAAACAAACCAACATTAACTATTGATTACAAAATCCATGCGGATGCAAAAGTATTTCTCGACGAACTTGATAACCATTTACAGGGAACTTCTCTTCGTACTGCTGAATGGATTAATCAGTGCAATGCGTGGAAAGAAAAATACCCTGTTGTTCTGCCCGAATTCCGCGAACAAAAAGAATTCGTCAATGTCTATCACTTTGTCGATGTTCTTTCTGATCTCTGCACGAAAGATGATATCGTGGTAACGGATATGGGCCTTGCCTTTCAAGTAACTCATCAAGCATTCAAAGTCAAACAAGGACAGAGAATGTTTACCAATTCAGGTCTTGCTGCCATGGGATGGGGTCTTCCAGCAGCAGTCGGTGCATGCATTGGCGGTCATCTCCGACGAACAATCTGCATGAACGGTGATGGGGGCATTATGCTAAATCTTCAAGAACTCCAAACTATTTCGCACAACAAATTGCCGGTAAAGATTATTCTCTACAATAATGCAGGGTATTTAACGATTCGGCAAACTCAAGAATATGGATTTGAAGGTCGCTATGTGGGAAGTCATGAGCAAAGCGGAGTCGATTTTCCAGATTTTGAATTGCTTGCCAAATCATTTCATTTACCATACACAAAAATCACCACTCACACCGAACTTGTTGAAAAACTTCAATCGGTTTTAGATCAACCGGGGCCATCTTTTTGCGAAGTCATGGTAGATCAAAACCAGCTTCAACATCATCGTGCATTATCAAAGAGAAAGGAAGATGGAACGATGGAGCCACGACCATTTGAAGATCTCTTTCCTTTTATCGACAGAAAAGAATTTAAAGAGAATATGATTGCAGAACGCAAAGGGGTGTAAGTATGAAACGGGCATTAATCATAACGGGAAAGTTTGTTCAGGATCACGAATTTATTTATCCATTCTATCGCTTGCAGGAAGCAGGATTTACTGTTGATGTTGCAACGAAAGGAAAAGAGGTTGTCCAGGGACAATTAGGCGCCACGATAACTCCGACTCGCGACATTGCCGGTATTTCAACTTATGACTATGATTTATTGTGCATTCCCGGTGGCGCAAAATGCATGGAATATCTCAGACAAAATGAGGAAGTATTGAATTTTATTCACAAAATCGATGCAGAAGGAAAAGTCATTGCGTCGATTTGCCATGGATCTCAGATGCTCATCTCCGCAAAGATTGTCAAAGGTCGCCGAATATCAGGATATTACAGCATAAAGGATGATATTAATAATGCAGGAGCAACATATGTTGATGCTCCGTTCGTGACTGATAATAATGTCGTATCCTGTCCTCATTACAAATACCTCGGTGATTGGATGAAAGAGGTATTGCGCGTTTTTGATGAAAAAAAGAGATGAAAGCAATTCTTTTTGATTATGATGGGGTGATCGCGGATACGATGCAGGATAACTTTCTGGCGTGGAGATCAGTGCTGAATAACTACGGAGTGTTACTTACTCCCAACGATTATTTCCATTTGGAAGGAACACCCCTCTTTGATCTTGCGTTGAGATTCTGCCATCAGTTTGGCATTGAAGAAAAAGAGGCATATTCAATAATGAAGTCAAAAGATGATTATTTTCTTGTCCATCACAAGACGACATTATATCCCCATGTTCAGGAAATTCTTAATAAGTTGCACAAAAAGAGGATTCCCCTTGCATTGGTTACTGCTGCAGAATATCATCGACTGCGCCAATCAGTTCCTCATTTTGTGATCGATAAATTCAAAGTCGTCATCACGCCAAAAGACGTTCACCGTGGAAAACCCCATCCGGCATCCTACCTTGCAGCAGCACGTCGATTATACGTTCCCATTACTCAATGCATCGTTGTTGAAAACGCCCCATTGGGAATTGAAGCGGCAAAACGAGCGGGTGCATATTGCATCGCCATTACGACGACATTGCCACGGAAAGATCTTCAGAGGGCAGATGTCGTGATCGATCATTTCAGCGATCTCTTGACCCTCCCCATAATGAGACCATTGCTTTAAATTTTCTTTGAAGAAAGAACCTTAACAATGTGGACATGGTCCGACGAACATTCCGGTCTTTTTCTCGAACAACGGAAATAAAATCTCCTCCTCCCAATAGAGATGTGCCGATAGAGTCCCGTGAGAAATTCATGAAAGAGATTTTTTGATGCCTCGGGGTAATTTTTCTGTTTCTGATATTCGGCAAAGATTCGATCTAAACGGTCGTGATCATCGCCCATGTATGAGAGTACGGTATCCATGCCAGCAGAAAGGACATTTTACTATTTAAGGGTATCGATGGCTATTCCGCAATTCTTTTATAGGGGGATTTTTTATCCGGATACATGAAGAAACCAATGCCAGTGGTGGTGATCCTTCCATTGGTACAGAACAAGGTGCTCCTACGATTGCGCGATGAAAAGGACTGGATTATTTTTGCTGGAAAATGGGGTTTTTTTAGTGGATCAATTCAGGAAAATGAAGTTCCTCAACAGGCCGCTGCACGTGAACTCAATGAAGAACTCGGCATTCAGGCGGAATTGGAATACTTCAGTTATGACGAAATCAAAGAGCTTGACGGACTGCCTGCATTTGCATATCGATTTCCCTTGCAAAATGAGGTAAGCAAATTGCAGATATTTGAAGAATTTTCAAGAAAAAAGGAATTGTCTTATGATTGAACGCCAATTCATTTCTTTGGGCAAATTGCTCTATTATCTCATTATGAATATCTTACTTGTACCTCTTGCTTGTCTTTTATTATTAGGGAAAGCTACCTTCAGGATCCGATTTGTCAGGTTGATTGATAATCGAATCGGCCATCTGGCTGCAAACACCGAATTATTTCTTCGAAGTCTGGATCTGCAGGGGAAAAAAAAGATGAAAAGATTCTTTGTGGGAATCGCAAGTGATCAACCAAGCAATCATCAGTTGTTGAACATGTACAAAAGAGAATTTTGTATTATTCAACTGCCAAGAGAATTATACGGCAATCGAGTGTTTATGACTGTTTCTTCCGACTATTCTTTGCTTAACTGGCTAAAGGTGTATTATGACCTTCCGTTTGAATCAAATGAATCCAAGGTCTTCTCATTCGGGAATCCTCAGCTTTCTTTTACTCCTGAAGAAATAAGAAAAGGGAAAGAGCTTCTGGCATCGATGGGTGTAACGTCATGGTATGTATGCATCCATGCGAGAGATCCGGTATATTTGAGTGACCGAGATTCCACCAACCGGATGTCATTTCGAGATTGTTCTATTGATTCATATCTCAAATCTGCAGAGCATATCACAAAAAAGGGGGGGTTTGTCATTCGAATGGGCGCCAAAACAGAGAAACCACTAAAAACAAGTAATCCGCGAATCATTGATTACGCGAATCTCTATCGATCTGATTTTGGAGATGTATTTTTGACTGGACATTGCCGTTTTTTTTTAGGGAGCTCGGGAGGGCTCATTCTTCTTGCAACGGCACTTGGAGTTCCAGCAATTGGATGCAATTACATACCTCTTGGATGGCCTCCGCTCAGCAAGAATGAATTATATTTACCGAAAAAATTGTTAGACTCGAGAACAAGACGATTCCTGACTTTCAAACAAATTGCCAATACAGACGTTCTTTATTTTTATGATACTGGGTCATATGAACGCGCCGGATTAGTTCTCGTCGAAAATTCTCCGGAAGAGATTCTTGAAGTAACAAAAGAGATGATGAATCGACTCGGTGGAAAAGAAATCTTAACATCACAGGATAAGAAAAATCACCGGCAATTCCAAGAGATTTTAGCCGCATGCCCGCACCATTTACACCCCCTTTCCCGTATTGGATCCCATTTTCTTAGGACGAACAATGAGTTGCTTGGGGATACCATTTCTGATTAATGTTTGGCATTGACCCAAGACTGCCGAGACATATTCCGACGGGACGACTGGGAAATTTTTTCCGTATTTTTGTGAGTATAATGAAAAGGTCCGAATCTTATCAACTGAAAAAAGACCAAAATCTGCACCTTCATTTAATACTAATGATGACAGGTTTTTCGAAAGTGGAAAAAAATAGGTATAACTCTCAACATCGTGGAGATCAGCAATAGTAAACCTGCCAAGGAAATACAGGAAAGGTGGTTGAAGGCCTATTTCTTCCTCAATTTCGCGAAAGGCAGAATCACGAGGTTCTTCGTTAAGGAATATTGATCCTCCAAAAAAACCCCACATCCCAGGATACACAATTCCCCCTTTAAAATCACGCAATTGGAGTAAAAATTGATTTCCTACATAGGGCAAGACGCAGGTGACTGACTTCATGTCATTTCCGATATTCAAATATTATAAAAATGTATCTCCTTTGGAAAAGGTTTTTCTCTTATAACCAACAGCCATAAGTTTTATAAAAGATTCCCTTCACAATGGTGCAATGAATAAGATAAAGGGAACATTTCATGAAATTTCAGAGGACGTGGAGAAGGTAATAGAAACAAGAAGGCAGCCGAAGCCGTGGCGACAAGATCCAAAAGGATATTTTCTTATTAAGGTTAATAAAAAAGATGGAATCATCGAAGTTGGATTTTGCTCCAATGATCACCATCTGAAGACTAAATTCATTGGAACAAATGCAGATGAAATGTATCATGCAATCGTTAAAGAAGGGCTTGTATCATTGCTCGTTCATGCTGCGTACTTGGGAAAAGAATTAACAAAAGCAGAATTATATCTCAAAGGAGATCACAAGGAATACACTCAAGATTAGATGGATGAGGTTTCCATTATTTTTAATCCTATCTCGTGAAAGAAACCTACGGACTCTAGCTCAGTGACGAATTTCGCGAATAAGCTTTTTCTACAGGACACTCAATCCGGTGAACTCCTCTCGAATTCAATAATCGATCGGCCAACAATCTTTCCTTCCTTCATGCGTTGAAAAGCTTCATTAATGCCACTCAAATGAATTCGTTCTGTAATCAGTTCATTCAGTTTAAGCTTTCCCTGCAGGTATAAGTCAACTGCCAAAGGAATGTCTTCATCTTTTACTGTATCTCCTCCATGGCATCCTGTTATGCGCCGTCCCAGATAAAGGGGGATAGGATCGATGCATAATTTATCTTCTTTTTTTGGAACACCCATAAGAACAGTTAGTCCTTTTCCATTTGTCGCCTCATAAGCCTGTTCCATAACATGAATATTTCCTGCTGCTTCAAACACATAATCAGCACCGCCATCAGTGATGGTCCTAACGGCATCAACAGCGTGCTCATTTCCTGCATTAATCACATGAGTCGCCCCGATTCTGCGCGCTAGTTCTAATTTATCGTTCCGTAAATCAACCGCAATGACATGGGTAGCACCGCGGACAGAAGCCCATTGTACTACGTTTAATCCAATTCCTCCAATACCAAATACGGCTACCTTTTTTCTGGATTCCATTTTAGCAATTCGATTGACAACACCGTATCCTGTTGTAACTGCACACCCCAATAAACATGCCACATCAAACGGCATTTCTTTTTTTATGGAGGTGACCCTATTCTCGGAATAAATGCCGTACTCATTAAAGGTAGTGATCCATCCAGCATTCAATTTATTACGCCCATTTGTATACTCAGGAGGTTCTGAATTAATTCCCTTGCCCTTCATCCATCCAAGGACAACATGATCTCCTTTGTTAACAAACGAAACCCCTGGCCCAATGTCTTTCACGATTCCCGCACCTTCATGTCCAAGGAGGTGAGGCAAAAAAGGATCATGACCTCGTTTTCCAGTCATTTCTTCAAGTTGTTTATGGCACAATCCTGATGTTTTCAACTTCACAAGCACCTGCCCATATTTCAATGGCGGCAAAGTTACTTCTTCAATCACAAGGGGCTTGTTTATCTCATACAATACTGCTACTTTCATGGGACTGCATTTCTCTCGGGAATTAATTTCAATGATCGGGCCGTTGTAAATTTATAATCTCCGGTATAACCGACATGGGTGAGCACCTCTACCCAGTCATCCTCGTGCAAGACGGTTGATCCCAACAAAGTCCAATATTCAAAAATTTTTTTCTCTTCCTCAGTACGATATGCAGCCAAGGTGATGAAACTTTTTCCTTTTCCGACCCGTTGAATTTCCCGAAGACATTTTATGGCATCACTGAGATTTAAACAATAGACAACCCCAATTGCAATGACGAAGTCAAAGGATTTATCAGGAAAGGGCAACGCAGTAAAGAGGGATTTTTGTAAAAACGGTTTCACGTCATCCATCGCATTGTTTAATGCATATTCTGAAATATCCGTTCCCCGAATAGTCATCCGGGGGTACATCTGATGAAAATCATGAAGCAAAAATGCCTTTTCACAGCCGACATGGAGAACCGCCGAATCTTCATACAATCCATACTCTTTGAACATATGTTCGGCAATGGGGTTCCATCGTCCATCATAACGGAACCCGCCGTACCCATTATTGCGGTCCCCATCATAATACCGGTCATCTCGATAGGATGCAATAATCCTGTTACGCATGGTGCGGATAGTTGGACCGACTATACGCGGTTCTTTTGGTTCTGGATATCCCTGTAATGCATTGTATTCTCTCATAAGATATAGGAAAGCCCTTCACCACCATCAATAGGTACACAACAACCAGCCATCATTGCTGCATGAGATGAACTTAAAAAAAACATAAGAGGAATGATTTCCGAGGCATCGCCCATTTTTCCGCGTGGATACCGTTCATTGACTAATTTTTCATAAATATCGGGTTTTGATTGTCGTAATCGCACCATCGCGTTATCTGGAGCGAGAAATCCCCCAGGGAGCACCCCAGTAACGATCACGCCTGAAGATGCAAGGCTTCTTCCTAATGTCCTAATATATGCTGCGACTGATGCCTTGACGCTGTTATACCCTACCGAGCCTACTGCATCCGTCGACGTTATTGATCCGACATGAATGACGTTTCCTTTTTTTCTTTCCACCATTGAGGGAATGATTAATCGGTTAAGCTCAGCCGCGGATCCGAGATTTGTTCGAAAAAGAAGGTCTAATTCATCGGAAAGCAGCAATGGTTCTCGGAGCCCCAAACCTCCACCCATCGCATGAATAATAACATCTGGAACACCCTTATGAAGTATGGCTTCAGCGCATGTTGAAACGACAGAATAATCTGTTAAATCTCCGGAAAAAATAATGTGATCGTCCGGATGTGAAAAAGATTGTTTTAGCCCTTCCATTTTTTCAAGAGACCTCGACGCAAGAAAAAGAAGAGCTCCTTCCTCAGAAAAAGCGCTAGCGCACACCTGACCAAGCCCTGTTGAGGCCCCGGTGATCACTACATACTTCCCCTTTAATCCATAATCGATCATGACCTAAATAACGAGAAGACATTCGATTATAAAGTTTGCGATTTGCTATCACGATCTTCATGTAAAGGAGTTTCGTGATGTAAATCAGTTCAAGATAATAGAAGAACTGATAGCGGCTTTGTGTAATAAGTTCTAAATTTCACCTAATTTATATACACATCTGCCAGACTTTCTACACAGAACCCTTACTTTTTACACAAAAGGCACTATTTACACAAAGCCACTGATAGCAAAACATTTAAATATCGAAAATGAGTCATTATCGAGGTGATAACACAAAAAGTAGCCCCTCATCCATTCTTTCGTGAAATATGGGAACGGGTTGAAAAAAAAGGACCAAAACCGACCTTGCTCCGTAATGTCGTCACCATCCCCTTTCCCGTTTTTAATCAGAAAATTCTCCAGCTCGATCAGCCATTTATTGAATCAATGATACTCGCCATTTATTTTGGAGATGTATTCATTCTCAAGGAGGCATTTCCAAAAGAGTGGATGATTTCATTACGAAAAGAGATCTTTAAAAAGGGACAAGAAACAGAAAGCAGCTTTCATAAAATGGTAGAAAGCGTGCCTGATTTTCATCGCATTATCGATTCTTCGATCGCAAAAAACTATAGCTTTGAGTCACATAAACATTCACACTATTTTTTTCCGTGGAACAATAACCAATATCAATTATTTGAGCGCACATATGGACGATGGCGGGTAATTAAGCTTCTTGCAGGATTGCATCCGGAAGAATATGAGAAAAATACGCCAAAAGATGGTGTTGTCGATCGCATTCAAATCGTCCAGTACCCCTCAGGAACTGGTAAAATCGAGACCCATTCTGACCCGTATTTGAATCAACGCCTTATCCTGTCGGGGATAATGAGCAAGCGGAGCGTTGACTATCAGTCCGGCGGAGTGTATTTTATTGATAAACAAAAAAAGAAGATCGATATTGAATCTAAACTTGATATTGGAGATCTGGTTATTTACTTCCCAACCATCCTTCACGGTGTCCGCACGATTGATGAAGGAAAAAAGCCGGATTGGAATTCACCCGAGGGAAGATGGTGGTTTGGTCCATTTAGTAATTCTACAGATATGCAGGAAAACCGTCATACCGGATTCGGGGTATCAGAGATTCAATGCAAATAATCTGCACATTGAAGACGAAGAACGTCTAGTGCCTTTCTCGCCTGCTCGGGAGAATCAGGATACGAATGTGCGAGGTTTAAAAGATGAAACTCAGTAAACCTCTGTGTCCAGTATGGCGATGTTTCAACAAGCTGATTGGCTTTTTTGAAACATTCGAACGCCTCTTTTTGATGGTTCTGGAGTTGACAGCATAGCCCAAGAAACAAGTGCATATAGGGGTTGTTGGGGTAGGTTACTTGGATCGCTCGCAGCCATGAAGCTAACTTATCCGGTCGTCCGCCTGGAAGCAAATTTTTATTGAAGACGTAATTCGTCAATAAATTAAACACAAACCATATGTGTTTGACCTGATCAGATGACGGAATCATGTCTGGGGAAAGAGAAAATATTGCAGGGCCGGTGACTATTCCGTCTTCGATGTCCAATAAACCATCCTGGCGGTCTTTTGCTGGAATAAAATCAGTTGCAGTACCACCTGATGAATTAAATCCCTCGACGGTCGAAGTTGCTTTACTGGTCACTTGAAAGGTAGTATATGAAGACCAATCCAGATTAAGTCCTTGGGCAAATCGAAATGTGTCCATCATTTGAGAAACCGTTTCTTCGCCAAATAGGCCGAGAATGTAATTTGCACCAACAAACAATTCAGGATACCGATTGAGAATTTCTGCTTTTTTTCGGAATAAGGATAGCGTACCCGGTTTCCGTATGCGGATGAGCATCTCAGGATTGCCCGATTCAACACCAATTCGAAATCCCAAACATCCCGAATCCCTCATGAGCTCCATCAATTCGTCAGTTATTGATGCAGCAATAAGTCCATTGTTTGCAGACCAAGTGATTCCAAATTCTTTTCTCAGTGAAACCATGCCCCTAAGAAGATTTTCTGTCGCTGGTGAATCTCCAAGAAAATCATCATCGAGAGCCTCAAAATGGCGGACATGATGTGTCGTTATAAGGTAGCGCATTTCAGCGATGACCAAGTCAGTTGGATAATGACGAATTGACCTGCCCATGAATTTAGTCACATCGCAAAATCGACAATTGGCACGACATCCCCGATTCAATTGGAATGTGGCAAAAATAGTATTCATTCCGGCCATCCTTGAATAAGGATTCAATGAGCCTACTTCACAATAAGAAGAAAGCGGAATAAGATGGTAAGTTCCGATAAGATTCTTTTCAAGAGGAATAAAACCTGGATACCCCTTACTTTCCATTATGGTGTTGTGATAAGAAAAAAACACGCCGTCTCGTGGCTGAGAAGTGTGTTCATTGTAAAGAGTATCAATAAGATAATTCATCTTTTCTTCGCCTTCTCCGATAACAGCGAATTGGCATAAATTTTTCTGCAGAAAGGATTCGTACCCGTTCGTCGCCGAAGGCCCGCCAATCACCACCAGCATTCCCCGACCACCCAGATGTTTGAGAATCATATGTAAGGGATGATTATTACTGGTCATATCACTAAATGACGTCAACGAAGTGATGCCAATAATACTGGGCTGAACCCGTGATATCGTCTCATCGAGAAGTTTTTTCCAGTCATCGAATTGGAATGAGGGATTGGTACAGGATGATTTCAGAATTTCATAGTTAAGATCAAACAGAGTTACCTCGAATTTTCTCTCCAGTAATGACCGGGCAAGACAAAGCAGCCCGACTGGTGGAAACGCGTAATACCCCCTCCGTTTGGCGATACCCGGACTAAAAACATCAGGGGAGAATTGGGGTGTCTGAATCAATAAAATCCGACGAGAAAGTACAAACTTGTTCCTGATATCACTAACGTACTGAACGAGATTCTCGTCATGAATGTGCAAATCATGGATGAGAGACATGAACAGAAGATGATGAGGTTACCGAAGAAAAAGGAGGTGTTTCGTCTTTTGTAGTGATATACCGATTGATATGCAATTTCGATGCATCATTTTTATCCGTATCTGGATTGGCCGCTTCAAGAGTAACCCGGCGAATTTCATTCAAACGGTCTTCTGAGATGCCCATCATTTCACAAGTCTTTTTCCTTTTATCTGCTTTTGAGAAGTTAATACGATCCCATTCATATGCCCGAACAACAGCTAAATCACGGGCTCGCCAATGTTCAGTGTTAAACGTTCCTCCAGTCCAATGATGTTCATCAAAGCGGATGGAATCATCAAGATAGCCCATCTCTTTAGCCATATCAAACATTTTCGTTTTTGGAAACGGAGTACATATAAAGAATTTAACATAATCAATGTCAATGTCTTCTGCAAATCGGACAGTTTCCCATATCTCATCCCACGTTTCACCGGGATTGCCGATGACAAAATTAGAATTAATCTCGATAGCAACTTCCTTCATTTTTTTTATGAGACGCAACGCTTTTTCTTTGATAACTGGTTTTTTTATCACTTCTTTAAGCACACGTTCAGAACCGGATTCAAGAGCAATGTTCAAGTATTTGCACCCACTTTTTCCACAAAGCTCAACTAACTCTTCATCCATGCAAAAAATAGCGGTTGCTTCAAGCATCCACACAAGATTGAGGTTTCTTTCAATCATCAAACGAAGAACTTCTTTTGCTTTGACTTTATTCATGAATAAATTATCATCATCCCAAAGAATGCATTTAATCCCATATTTGTTTTTCAACATTTCAAGCTCTCCAACCATATGTTCAGCAGAACGGTACCTTGTCGGACCTCCTGAAATTGATTCAACCGTGCAAAATGTGCAACCGATCGGACAACCTCGTGTCATGCATACCCGTGCATAAGGCAATGCTCGGGGGCGACTTGGAGCTTCTCGTTGAGGTCTCATGGCATACTTCATAAAATCAACAAGATGATATGCTGGATATTTAAGTTGATCTAAATTCGTAATGAATGGTGACCGCGGCTGGATAACCAATTTTCCATCTTTACGGAAGCAAAATCCTTTATCAGGCAATAGTTGACCCTCAAATAAATGTGCCAGAAGTTGCTGAATAGTAAGTTCTCCTTCGCCAATAATGCCGTAATCAAGGTTGGTATTTTGAATTGCAAGTTCGGGTGAAGTAATCACATACACGCCCCCCATAACTGTGATAATGTCCGGATTGATTGCTTTGACCACCTCTATCGCACGATGACCGGCCTTACTGTATTCATGAGTAAAATTACTGACTCCCACAACATCAGGTTTCGAATGCCGCACCCGTTCTGAAAACTCTTCAATGGTTAAATCATCAATAATGCAGTCTAGAATTTCAACATCGTATTTATCTTCAATTTGCGCCGCAAGAAGACAAATTTGAGTTGGAAATATGAGCCACATGGTATACCTTTCATCAGATGCCCACCGATGATTCGGCAGAACGAACATTACTCTCTTTCGATTCCCCTTTTCAACACCCATAGGGAAATCGAACGAAGGGGAGTATTTAAATGTTTTTGTTACAAAATCCCCTTTATTTAAATTAATTTTTGCATCGTTTTGATATTATAATACAGCGGATTATTCATTCCATCAACAATGAGTCCATGATTATACGCATCAACCAAACTCCTAATGGCATCTTCAACAGTATATTTCGTCTCAAATCCAAGAACCTTCTTTACTTTGTCCGAATTAATATGATATGACCGATGATCATTGGTCGGCGTAACCTCAAATTGGATGGAAGGATCATTGATAACTGATTTGACCAGTTCTGCAATTTTTTGGATAGAAAGATTTTGATATCCTGCATTAAAAATCTGATGATTAATCTTTTCTGAGGGAGCTTCAATGAGCAGCTCATAGACGCGAACCATATCATTCATATTAATATTCGGTCTCAGCTGATCACCCCCAAAAATCTTAATTTTTTTGTGTATAAGTGCATGAATAGTCAAGATATTCACCGATAAATCCAATCGCAATCGTGGTGCATATCCGCAAATTGTTGCCGGTCTCACAATTACCCATTCCATATCTGTTTTTGCATCTTGTAAAATCCGTTCACATTCTGCCTTAAACGTGGAATAATCAGTCAATGGTTCAAGCGATGCAGTTTCGATAACATTCGGTTCTGATTTAACACCATACACACTTGAAGAACTTGCATAAATAAACCGTCGCACATTATTTTCCCGTGCAGCATCAAGAACATTGTAAAATCCGTCGTGATTAATTGACTTCCCTAGATCGGGGTCTAATTCATAACTCGGATCGTTGGAGATGCATGCTAAATGAATAAGAATATCACATCCTTTAACCGATTGAATTAATTTTTCTCGATCGCGAATATCTCCTTTTATTTCCGTCAACCGCGGATGGGACGAAAGAACGTTTCCATAAATATACCAATCATACACCACAACATCATATCCTTTTTCGAGAAGACGAGGAACCAATGCGCTGCCAACATACCCGGCACCACCAGTAATGAAAATCTTAACCATGCAAATAGGTAAACCACTCTTTTGTTGCTTCCTGAATTGATTGTTGATCCCATACTGGAGCATCTTTCCAGTAATCAATCTGCTCAAGCATTTTTTTAACTCCCTCTTCAAAACTTATTTTTGGTTTCCATCCGAGAACGCGTTGAATCTTAGAAGTATCTGCAAATGTACAATCAGGTTCTCCTGGACGTTTAGGAACAAATACTTTCTCACCTCCCAATAATTCAACAAGGTGATTAACGCTGTAATGATTTCCCGAGCCAACATTAAAAATTTCATTGATGACTGAGGATTGTGCTGCTTTGATAAATGCATCAACAACGTCAGTAACATAGGTAAAATCGCGTGTTTGGGTGCCATCTCCCACGATAGTAAATGGTTTACCTGCCAACTTTTGTGCTAAAAATACACCAAATACAGCACCATATGTACCTGATGTTCGTGCTCGTGGTCCATACACATTAAACATGCGCAACGATACCACGGGCATTTTATAGACGTGACCCCAATGCATGACTAATTGCTCTCCTAAATATTTCGTCAATGCATAAGGATATTGAGGTTGAATAGGAGCACTTTCAGGAGTGGGGAATTCATGGGCAATGCCGTAACATGATGATGATGATGCATAAATAAATCGTTTAACGTTGTATTTTCTCGAGACTTCAAGGACAGAAGCAGTTCCGCGAACATTCGCATTAAAGTATGGCAATGGATGAGTTATTGATGGAACAATATCGGCAAGTGCAGCAGCGTGAAATACCCATTCTGCACCATCAAAATATGTATCAATGGCATCTGGATCAGTAATATCAATGGGGATCACAAAACAATCTCCATTATTGTGATGCTGCGAGAGATTTTGAAAACAGCCATTCGACAAATCATCGAGAACTGTTACAAAATGTCCTTCAGCAAGTAATCGATCTACTAAATGAGATCCTATAAACCCCGCTCCACCCGTAACAACAACTTTCTTCCCCATTTTCAAAAATTATATAAAGTGTTAAAATCCACCCAAACTCAGAACATTCAGTGGCTATATAAACTTTATCAAAGGGAGTTGCATGAGGGTAAAATATTCATATCTCGAGGAACAATTCAGCACGATTGATCCTATTCTCGCAGATATTAAGAAACTTGTCCAGTCAACTGATTTTACTTTAGGAAAACCGTTAACGGAGTTTGAACATCAATTTGCGAAATTGTGTCATACAAAACACGCAATAGGTGTAGGAACGGGGACTGATGCGCTCATTCTCAGTTTGAAATCGGCAGGCATTGGATTTGGAGATGAAGTTATTACAGCGCCAAATACTTTTTATGCAACCGTAGGCGCTATTGTTGCCGT
>JAHFLI010000086.1:4858-5501 GCA_023255615.1 Candidatus Woesearchaeota archaeon | reverse complement strand
AGCGGCAAGGAGGAAAAGAGAGCACAATATGCTCGGGCACGACAAGCGGCAGATGCGTTTTCATATCACTCTCATCGAAAAGCAGGAGCAGCACAAGAATCAGGAAGATTTAGCGCAGAAATAGTTTCAGTCGATCTTCAATATGGGCGAGGAATTCTAGACACAGACATGGGTCCTGTGAAATATACTTCTGAAGACGCTGCAATGAGATTACTCACCGGATTAAAACCTGCATTTTTACAAACCCCAAAAGGGACAGTTACAGCTGGAAATTCTTCTTCTGAAACCGATGGAGCATCAGTTCTTGTTATTGCATTAGGATCCTATGTGAGAGACCATGAATATCAACCACTTGCGGAAATTGTCAGTTGGGGAACAGCAGGAGTTGATCCAAGAACAATGGGATATGGTCCAGTGCCTTCGACTGAAATAGCACTTTCTCGTGCAGGTTTAACGCTTGAACAGATGGACGTTATTGAACTCAATGAAGCATTTGCGATTCAAGCATTAACAGTGATCGAAAAAGGATGGGGATTACATGGAAATGATCCTCGTATAAATCCAAATGGTGGAGCAATTGCGTTGGGACATCCGTTGGGAGCAACAGGCGCACGACTCATCGGTTCTGCCGCGCACGAA
Source organism: Candidatus Woesearchaeota archaeon (assembly GCA_023255615.1). GTDB lineage: Archaea > Nanobdellota > Nanobdellia > Woesearchaeales > JACQSR01 > JACQSR01. The sequence continues at coordinate 4,862 of JAHFLI010000086.1, read as the reverse complement.
TTAT
>JAHFLI010000086.1:0-4848 GCA_023255615.1 Candidatus Woesearchaeota archaeon | reverse complement strand
GAAAAGGAGCACAATATGGTCTGGTAACGATGTGTGTTGGATTCGGCCAAGGAGAATCTGTCGTTCTTAAAAAATGCTGATCGCATATTATTTTAGATCTTTTAATTGATGGATGTGTTTTTCTTTCTCACTGCTTAAATGCCCGTTCAATAATCCCCGTTCTGCTAACTTAGGAAACACATGTTCTTCTAACTTTGATCCTTCCATCGACAATATCTCTTCACCCGCAATAAAAATAGGAGAAAACACCAGATAGATATCTGACTCCTTTGGTTTCTGAGTAAATGAAAGTACTTTATTACCCTCTACTTTAACAGTGCCTTTTTCTGAGGGTCTCGACGACGTTGTGAGCATAATCGTTGCCAATGCATTATTTCTAATATGTTCATTCCATAATTCATCGATATTTAATTTGTCAAAAATGATATCGCCGTACACCACAAGAAAACTTCCTTTAACTTTTCCTTTAATAAGTCGAAGGGAATCCATTGTTCCATGCGCATTTTTCTCTTCAATATATTCAACTCGTACTCCATACGAGCTGCCATCGCGCAAAATCTCGAATACTTTTGTCAGAATACGTTTTCGTGCCACAATAAAAATTGTTTTAAACCCATTCTCTCGTAACTTCCTTACTGCTTTCTCGATGACCGCATCTTTACCAATCTGAGCCGTTGGTCGATAGACCTCATGAGCAATTTTCAGATATTCTTCTTCGCCGCCGAGCAAGATGACTGCAATCCTATTCTCTCCGAGAGACCCTTTAATTAAATGTTCAATGGCTTGTGATCGATTGCGAATAAAGACATTGTCGATCAGTCCATCTATTTCAGCAATGAGTTCCTTATCGACCGTAATAGAGATCTTATCTTTCATGCTACTTCTTATCCGATAAGGTAGGATAAAGGTAAGATATTTAAATAGTTTGCCTATGTTGAGCTCTATGAGAATAGCAATTATTGGAACAGGATATGTTGGCTTGTGCACGGGTGCGTGTTTCGCCGAGTTAGGCAATCAAGTCGTGTGCATGGATGTTGTCGAAGAAAAAATTAACAAACTCAAAAAAGGAATTATTCCTATCTATGAACCTCAACTCAAAGAATTTGTAGAGAAGAATGTTGAGCGCAAACGATTAGAATTTACTACAAATCTTCATGAAGCGGTTGAGAAATCAGATATTATTTTTATTGCGGTTGGTACTCCGCCTCGGGAAGACGGCAGTGCTGATTTATCCTACGTAGAAAATGTCGCATTAAACATTGCGCGATGCATGAACAGTTATCATCTCATCGTTGAAAAAAGTACTGTTCCCGTTCAAACAGGAAAGCGTGTTGAGAGAACAATCAAAGAACATGCGCACCCTGGAGTTGAATTTGATGTTGCATCGAATCCAGAATTTTTAAGAGAGGGATCTGCTATGCATGATTTTATGCATCCAGACAGAATTGTGCTTGGTGTATCATCAGAGCGCGCTGCTCGCATGTTAAAAAAACTTTATGAACCACTCAACGCACCAATCATTGTAACCGACATCAATTCTGCAGAAATTATCAAACACGCATCAAATTCATTCTTGGCAACAAAAATATCTTTTATCAATGCCGTTGCAAACATTTGCGAAAAAACAGGTGCAAATATCGAAGAAGTGGCACGAGGAATTGGACTGGATAAACGAATTGGTCAAAGTTTCTTGAACGCCGGCATCGGATATGGGGGAAGTTGTTTCCATCCTCAGGAACTCGTGTTCATCAATCATGGAAAAGGAGCTGAATGTCTTACCTTTAATGAACTATTCTATGAACTTGATGATTGGGAAAATATAAGAATTCTTTCCGCAAATGAAAAAGGTCTCTCATGGAAAAAACTACTTGCGGTCAGTTCACGACAGTATCATGGAGAAATGATTCAGCTTGAATGTTCACTAGGAAAAAAAATTAATCTAACTAATGATCACCCCGTCCCTATTAAAACTCGTGGTGGCATAGGAGTCAAATTGGCACAAGATGTAGTTGAAGGAGATATGCTCATCGTCCCTTTGGGACAATTCGAAGAAAATGAAATGATCATTGATGTTCTCAATGAATTACAATCAAAAGAGGAATTATTACAGGCTGCCTATGTTTCTAACGCCTTTCTCATCAGTGATCATTTTGGTGAAATACGATCTTCTTTATCCAATACCTATGTGCATGACGTGAAATCTTCCGGAACAATGCGAGCCAGAGATGTTGTTCGGATGGAAAAAAAAATGAGAGAGCATCCGAGAAACAGAATCTTCACGGTCAGAAGTCGCTCTACTACTATTCCTCAAAAAATTATGATTAATGGTGATTTTGGTCGTCTTTTAGGATATTATGCTGCCGAGGGATGGATTTCTCAAGATAGAGGCAGGCATGGAAAAATACGAAAGCGAATTGGTTTTACGTTCGGTCCAACGGAGGTTGAATACGTCAATGATGTTAAGATAATTCTGAAGAGTTTAGACATCAAATATACAGAAAAAATAACCCCTGAAAACTGGTCGATTATCGTTTCATCAAATGCACTTGCACACATATTTGAGAATGTTTTATGTTGTGGAAAAAATTCCTACACAAAAAAAATACCACCTCAAATTCTTTCCTCACCGGAATCCGTTAAATGGGAATTTGTGAAAGGAGCATTCAGAGGAGATGGAGGCGTTGTTCGTTTGAATAACAATACGAATCTCACTATTGAATATGGGACGGTAAGCAGAAAACTTGCCCATTCATTGATCCTTCTCCTTCAATCATTGGAAATTATATGCTCTTTGAAAATTCAAAAAATGAATAAATCAACGGTTGCTGCTTATATTGTTCGAATAAATGCGATTAACCAGATTAAAAAATTAGGGCCACTGTTTGGAGAGAAATGGAAAAGATATTCCGGAATTGCAGATAACTATCAAAAAATAATTACTCCGTGGGGATACGAAAGAATGAGTCATTTTGTTCTCGTTCCAGTGAGAAAGATTAAAAAATACGCTTATAGTGGAGAGGTATTGAGTGTTGAGACATCAAATGCGCACGTCGTTACATCGGGAGGATTGTTATTACATAACTGTTTCCCCAAAGACGTGTCTGCCTTTGTTAAAATCTCAGAAGATCTTGGCTATGATTTTACCGTACTCAGGGAAGTGGAATCGGTTAACAAAAAACAAAAAGAACTGTTCATGAAAAAAATCCATGATGGATTATGGAATATCAATGGAAAAACAATCGGCGTGTTAGGATTATCATTCAAACCAAACACTGATGATATGCGAGAAGCACCATCGATTGACATTATTCAGTATCTTCATAAGGAAGGAGCACACATAAAAACATATGATCCGCAAGCAATGGACAACGCAAAACCTTTTTTACCAAAAATAACGTATTGCACCGATCCGTATGACGTTGCAAAAGACGCAGATGCTCTTATTATGGTGACCGAATGGAAAGAATTCCAAGAGTTAGATATCAATTATCTCAAAATGATTATGAAAAAGCCACTTATTTTTGATGGAAGAAATATGTTCGATCCAAAAAAATTAAAATCAGTCGGTTTCACCTATGTTAGCGTGGGACGATGAAAGCAATTATCCTTGCTGCTGGCTATGGCACTCGTTTATATCCTCTTACTCTCGATACACCAAAACCTCTCCTTCTCATTGGAAAAAAACCCGTCATTGAATTTATTGTAGATCAAGTGCAAACATTGCCGGAGATTGATGATATCTTCATCGTAACAAATCAGAAATTTTTACCTCATTTTCGAAAATGGAGTTCAACCTACCCATCATCAAAACGGATGGTGATTGTAAGCGATGGCACGATGTCTGAAGAAACAAAGTTAGGGGCTATTGGAGATATTCATTTCATCATAACACAAAAATATCTAAGCGATGATCTCTTAGTCATCGCAGGAGATAATCTATTTAATTTTGAGTTGTCTGGATTTGTTCATTTTTTCAAGCAGAAGAACGCAACAACCATTGGATTGTATGATGTCAAAAGTATTGATGAGGCAAAAAAAATGGGCGTTGTCGAAATCAATTCTCAGAATAAACTAATTGGATTCGAAGAAAAACCGCTTCATCCAAAATCAACATTGATCTCTACTGCATGTTACCTCTTCTCGAAAGACGATGTCAAAGAATTCTCAATGGCAAAACATTTTGATCGTTCAGGGGATTTTATTGCAACGTTATCAAAAAAGAAACCAGTGTACGGATATCGTATTGACGGAACATGGTTTGACATCGGATCATTGGATCAACTTGAGGAAGCGCGTAAGGTGTTCGCATGAGAACTCTGATCACCGGAGGAGCTGGATTCCTTGGTTCTCATTTTTGTGATTATCTTCTGGCACGTGGGCATGAAGTCATTGCGATGGATAATTTTATAACGGGAAATGAACGAAACATTCAGCATCTTAAAGACAATAAACACTTTACATTCATTACACACGACGTGACAAAATTCATCTCGATAGAAGGTGATCTGGATTATGTCCTTCATTTTGCATCTCCTGCATCCCCTATTGATTATTTACAAATTCCGATTCAAACATTAAAAGTGGGCGCATTAGGAACGCATAATGCGCTCGGTGTTGCGAAAGCAAAAAAAGCAGTCTTTATGCTCGCTTCTACATCAGAAGTGTATGGAGATCCACTCGTTCATCCACAACCAGAAACGTACTATGGAAATGTTAATCCTGTTGGTCCACGTTCTGTCTATGATGAAGCAAAACGATTTGCTGAAGCAATTACCATGGCGTATCATCATATGCACCATATAGAAATTCGCATTGCACGAATTTTTAACACCTATGGTCCGCGAATGC
>JAHFLI010000014.1:3889-14536 GCA_023255615.1 Candidatus Woesearchaeota archaeon | reverse complement strand
GAGAGAGTAAGTATTGGTTTTTTGGGATCTGCATTCAATTGCGTTGCTAAATCAAGAAGATACTGGTGAATATTCCAGAACACAACAATATTTTTGTTCTTTACTTTCATATCATTGAAAGTATAATTAATATCGATTCCAGGCAGCGAACCTCCAATCATATAATAGCGGAGAGTATCTGCTCCAAATTTATCAATGACCTCATAAGGAGAAATAACGTTACCTAAACTCTTTGACATTTTTCGACCTTCAGAATCCTGAACGAATCCATGCATAAATACTGCTTTGTACGAATTTGCGTTTAACGCAACCATGGATGCGACAGTAAGGAGATTAAACCATCCGCGAATTTGATCTTTTCCTTCAAGAATAAAATCGGCAGGAAACATCATGTCAAATTTTTCTTTTTCTTGGGGGAAATTCAAGCATGACCATGAAGCAGTACCCGCGTCAATCCACACATCGAGAATATCAGGGATTCTGGTTTTTTCTTGACCACATTTGCATTTAAATTTTACTTCGTCAATATACGGACGATGAAGATCTTCAGGTATTTTTCCTGCCTTGAGCTGTAATTCTTGAATAGAACCAATGACGTCGTAATCATGGCAATGGTTGCATCTCCAAATCGGAAGAGGAGTTCCCCATTCTCGTTGCCGGGTAATGCCATTATCACGTAAATTATTTATCCAGGAATCAAACCATCTGCTGCCTGCCCATTCTGGCTGCCATTTGACTTTTTTGTTTAATTCTCTCATCCGTTCTTTCAGATCTTCAACTTTGAAGAACCATTGTTTCGTTGTTCTAAAGATGACTGGATTCTTACAGCGCCAGCAATGAGCATATTCATGCTCAACTTCTGAGGTCTCAATCAAATGATCACTCAGTGCTTCAATGAATTTTTTATCGTTAGTTTTTGCGTGTAATCCAGAAAATTTTCCCATCGATTGAGGAAAGACACCAAACTCATCGATATTATTGAATGGGGGGAGACCTTCTCGATGGCCAACTTCAAAATCTTCTGGGCCACAGCCAGGAGCCATATGAACAAGTCCGGTACCGGCAGAAGTATCGACATATTCGCTGGAAAGTACGACCGTATGTTTTTTTGGTGAACTAATCGTTTTGAATTCCTCAATCTCTGATTCCCACGGATGCTCATATTTCAATCCGTGAAGTTGCTCTCCTTTGAATTCCTCAATAATCTCAAATTTCTTTCCTGCAACCCCTGAAATGAAGACAGAACATAATGCTTTGGATAGAATCCACACTTCATTCTCTACTTGTGCACGAACGTATTCTAAATCAGGATTAACCATAACCCCGAGGTTAAATGCGAGTGTCCATGGCGTTGTCGTCCAAATGATGAGATATTCATTCTCTTTGACCTTGAACTTGACAAACACTGACGTATCGGTTACATTTTGATATTCTAATTCATGCTTTGCTAGTGCGGTTGCACAGTGAGCACACCAATGGATTGTTTTTAACCCCTCATATAATCGCTTATGCTCGTGGGCTTTTTTAATCAACCACCATTCTCCCTCCATAAATGTGTTATCAATGGTTTTGTAGGCGTTGGCGAAATCCATCCAGACACCTAAGCGCGTAAAATCTTTGTTCATCAATTCTAAATTTGTCAGCGCAAGATTTCTACACTCTTCAATAAAGCGCGCAAATCCAAACGAAGCAATCTCATTTTTGTTTTTGATTCCAAATTTTTGCTCGACCTTATGAGCAGTGGGTAGACCATGCATATCGTATCCTGGACGATCCCAGACATCAAAGCCTTGAAACCGTTTATAGCGTAATACCATGTCCTTCAACGATTTATTCCATGCCTGCCCTATGTGAATTCTACCGGAAGTATATGGTGGTCCATCGAGAAAATAGAATACTTTTCTCCCTTTGTTTCTTTCCTTAATTTGACCATATATATTATTTTCTTCCCAAAAGGAAAGGATTTCAGATTCCACTTCTTGCGGATTATATGTCATAACACAGAAAAAAGGAGAATGCTTTAAAAACATTTCGAGCTTAGAATTTTAATATGACTCCACTTCCCTTACCAAAACGTTTTTTTGATATATTAGCGTGCCCAATTTGTAAGCAAGGAGTTCTCTTCAATAGCAAGAAAAATGTCGTTATGTGCACCTCTTGTCACAAAACATATCCGATAAAAGAAGGAATTATCGACTTTTCAGTGTGATGACTTCTTGATAATAATTCTTCTTCTGAAATTCATTCAGACACTTTTTCGAGCAGCATCCTTTACGTTTTTCCAAACAAGATGGACAACAGATAAAGCGATCATCACATTCTCTCAGTGCGCAATTGTGATATTCAGCTGATGGTAAGTTGCAACAGACACAGGTGGTGATAGGTTCAGTTGAATTTCTTGAATCAATATCAATAGCAACTCGGTCGTCAAAAACAAAACATTTTCCTTGCCAATGTGCGTTTCCGCATTCTTTGCCATAATTAATGATGCCGCCATGGAGCTGGAACACATTGGTAAATCCTTTTTCTTGAAGGTATGCAGAGGCTTTTTCGCAGCGAATACCACCCGTGCAGTAGGTGATTATTCTTTTGTTTTTTGGAATATGGAGATGATCGACGTATTTTTTCCATTCGCTAAATGTCTGTAATGATGGGGTAATTGCATGTTCAAATTTCCCTATCTTACTTTCATAATCGTTGCGTGCATCGATAAGTACCATTTCTTCATGATGGTCAAACCATTCTCTCAATTGTGTTGGTTCAACATAAGGCGCTTTTTTTGTTATATCGACAGGAAATTTTGCCGTTACGATTTGATCTCTGATGCGCACAATCATTCTTTTAAAATCATGATACGATGTTGATGTGATTTTACATTCAACATCGGAAAATCGACTATCTTTTCGAAGTTCTTCGATATATCGTAAGGTGTCTTCTTCTGTTCCTGAAACGCATCCATTAATCCCTTCCTTTGCAACCAGAACTTTCCCTTTCAACTGAAGAGAATCGCATAATTGCTGATGATGATCTCTAAATGAAATAGGATCGTCTATTGGTACGTATTTGTAATACAGTACATTCTGCATGCCAATAAAAAATACAGTATATTTTTTAAAGATTATGGGATATTCTCCTTACTTGAAGTATCATTCGCGGAATCTTTAAAAAGTATCACGTTCACAACAGATAACGTAGAACACATGAAAACAAAGATAAAAATTAGTTGGAAAACAATTCTCCTTTTCTTATCAATTGTGGGTCCCGGTATCATTACGGCAAATGTGGATAATGATGTTGGTGGCATTGCGACATATTCTCTTGCAGGTTCACAATTTGGTTATTCCTTGCTCTGGAGTTTAATCCCGATTACTCTTCTGTTGATTCTAGTTCAGGAGATGTGCGCTCGGATGGGTGTGGTGACATCAAAGGGTCTTGCAGACCTCATTCGAGAAAACTTTGGTCTTTCTGTTACTTTTTATCTTATGGTTGCATTGATTGTTGTTAATGTGGCAAATACCATTTCTGAGTTTGCAGGAATTGCTGCTGCTGGTGAAATTTTCGGAATAAGTCGATTCATTCTTGTTCCAATTGTTGCATTTTGCGTGTGGTATATGGTTATCAAAGGAAATTATAAACTCATTGAGAGGATTTTTCTTTTTGCTTGTGTAATCTATTTTGCGTATATCGTTTCTGGGATTATGGCGAAACCCGAGTGGGGATTGGTCGTAAAGAGTACACTTATTCCGACATTCCAATTTTCATCAGCGTATATCATGATGCTTATTGGATTAATTGGAACTACCATAGCTCCCTGGATGCAATTTTATCTACAATCTTCTCTTGTCGAGAAGGGAATTCGAAAAGAGAATTATATCTACAGCAAACTTGATGTCATCATCGGATGTATTATTACTGATGTGGTCGCACTCTTTATTATTGTCGCAACGGCAGCAACCATTTTCAAAGTAGGTGGCTCTATTACCGATGCCGCTGATGCTGCTGTTGGACTCCAGCCATTAGCCGGCAAATGGGCAGGATATCTCTTTGCATTCGGTTTACTTAATGCAGGAATTTTCGCCGCATCGATTCTTCCCTTGTCTACTGCATATAGCGTCTGTGAAGGTCTCGGTTGGGAATCTGGGCTGAATAAAAAGTTTTCTGATGCAAAAGGATTTTACATTCTGTACACTAGTATGATTATTATTGGTGCTGTTGTTATTATGATTCCTCATCTTAATCTTATTTACATTATGTATATTTCTCAAGTGCTTAACGGTATATTAATTCCGATTATCATTATCTTCATGTTGAAATTATTAAATGATAAGAAGATTATGGGGGAATATGTCAATTCAAGGGTATACAACATTATTGCATGGTTGGGTGCAATTTTGACGATTGCGTTAACAGCAGTACTTGTGGTCGTTTCGGTATTCAAAACGATAATGTAATAACAGAGAAATCTCGGCTAAAGAGTTAATTTAATATTATTTGTCAATCCTCTTCGTTCTTTGATAATTAATCTTTTTCTTTCCAAACTCGCTAGCATTCTGGTCATTTTTACTTTTGAGAGACTCATTTTCAAGACGAGTTTGTTTTGTAACATCTCTCCGTTTGCTTCCCTCAATGCAATAAGAACTTTTTTCTCTTCTTCTCTTACCAAGGGAAGTATGGTGTCTAATGGTACCTTTCCTTCTTTTTCTGATTTCCCCACTACTGATCTCTCTGAATTATAAAATAAAAAGAGGGATGCAGCACCAATAAGAAATGAACAGCTCATCAATATGATGGTTTCTGATAATGAAAAATAATCTGCAGTCTGAGTGGTTACCACTTGGCCAGATTGAAGTTCAATTTGAATGGGTTGTGGTGTAAAGAGCTTGTCAACGAGCAAGACAAGTGATGCAACAAGAATAATCATTGCAATAATAATGCTGAATCTTGTCATGAGGCGTAGGAAAAAATTCCATATATAAAACTTGTGGTTTCACAAAAATGAAACTAGTTACACGGAAATTATATATATTGTTTCATCTCTTATCCCTATGGTGATCATGATGAAGTCAAAAATGAATACATTCAAATTAATATCAATTGTTGTTGTTGTCATTTTTATTTTGGTAATAGCCATCGGTATATGGCGATATCATCATATGCAATCTTCCTTTATTCCCTTGACCGATGATCAAATGAACATTGCAAAAAATATTGCTGTTCATGATATGCAGAGTAGAGGTAATAATGTATCCGACTATGAAGTCCAGGTGATGCCGAAAATGAAGAGAACAAATAAGGAAAACCATTCACTTTCTCTCGTGCAGGTTTCTTTTGTCAATCACCAAGAAGTTCAGTTTTACCTGATTGATTTGAATGAGAATAAGATAGTTATGCATTCGGAAACAGAGTATTATGAAGATCTGGATCATGAAACCCATAAGGATTCGCGCTGGTTTCATGGGATGTTTGAGAGATGAGCAATAAAATCATTCAACTCAAGAAGATATGGAAAGTATACAAGATGGGAAAACAGGAAGTTGTTGCGTTGCAGGAAGTTTCATTGGATATTTTTGAAGGGGAATTTATTGCAATCACTGGCCCGAGTGGTAGCGGAAAGTCGACGATGATGAATATGGTTGGTGCATTGGACATTCCAACAAGAGGTTCAATTTATTTGAAGGGAAAGAATGTTGCAGAAATGTCTGAATCTGACTTAGCAGTTCTTCGAGGGCAAAGTGTTGGATTCATTTTTCAGCAATTTAATTTGTTTCCCACCTTTAGCGCCTTAGAAAATATCAAGATACCCATGGAGCTTCAAGATAAAAATGATATCGATGCGCAAAAGCGATCAATAGAATTGCTTAAGAAAGTTAATTTAGGTGACCGCATGCATCATAAACCATCGGAACTTTCGGGCGGACAGCAACAACGAGTTGCTATTGCACGGGCGTTGTCTAATGATCCTGATGTTATTCTTGCGGATGAACCAACGGGAAACTTAGACAGCAAAACCGGTCAATATATCATGCAAATGTTGACAACGTTGCATAAAGAAGGAAAAACGATTATTGTGGTAACGCATGATCTTTCTCTTGCGAAATATGCTCAACGCATTGTGAAAATTAAAGACGGCCAGATAGAAAAAAGTTATACGCATCGAGGTGATATTCATGAATAAAGAAATCAAATTTGTTGGATTTATAATGGCGATATGTTTGTTAATGGTCAGTTCAGCTACACTGTCAAATGCGCTTGGTCCATCTTCCGAGGAACCAACACTCCGCGCAAGTCTCTTGTCTCAAAATCCTGATCCTGCGCACGCAGGTGATGTCGTTGATATACGCATTAAGTTAGCGAATAATGGTGATAAATCTACTCCACCCATCATGGGAGAGATTATCCCAGAATTTCCTTTTAGCGTTGCAGATGGAGAACAGGCACAGCAATTTGTTAGTGAACTCCCTAATTTTCCCTCTGAAGACGCATCCAAGATTCTTGAATACACATTACTCGTTAGTAAAGATGCCATTGATAAAATATATGATCTGAAATTTCGATACTCGATAGATGGGGGCAGCTCATGGATTATTGAGACATTCCAAGTGAGAATTACTAGTCAACAGTTCGCTCAGATTATTCATGTTGATAAGAGTAAGATTGATCCGGGATCTGAAACGCCCCTGACATTTACTATTAACAATATCGGAAAATCTCCCCTCTCAAATCTTGTCTTTACCTGGTCTGAAAAGAATAATGTGATTCTTCCTGTCAATTCCGATAATACCCGGTACATTCCGTATTTAGGTGTCGGAGAAAGTTCAAATTTGGAATATGATGTTGTTGCTAACCCTTCGGGAGATCGTGGATTGTATAATTTGGATTTAACGTTGACCTATGATGCGATTGCGATCAATGGTTCTGTTCAAAAAAGTAAAATTGTAACTAATGCAGGAATATTAGTTGGTGGAGGCACAGATTTTGATATCGCATTTGCAGATTCAACGAGCGGTAAAACCTCTCTTTCCATTGCGAACAGTGGTAAGAATGACGCTTCTTCAGTATCTATTAGCTTACCTGATCAGGATGGTTTTACGGTAAAAGGTGGATCTTCTGTTATAATTGGAAATCTCAATAAAGGCGACTTCACATTAGCGACATTTCAAATTCTACCAAAACCTCCTGTTCAAAATGAGGAGACGAGATATTTGAAAATAGATATTTCATTTACTGACTCCTTTGGAGAGCGACATAACGTGGAAGATACTCTGTCATTGAAAGTTAATCCTCGATTTGGTCAAGATCTTTCCGCGACCGCAAATAATCGGTCTTCTTCCTCCACGACGTGGATTATTGCACTAATTGTGTTGATTGTTGTTGTCTTTTTTGGCTATCGAATGTGGAAGAAATCGAAGAAATAATACGATGAAAGTCAATAAACTGTTCAAGTTTGCCGGAAATTTGTTGCTGCATAGTAAACTTCGAAGCTGGCTCACTATTGTTGGGATTGTTATTGGGGTTGCTGCTATCATTGCTATTGTTTCTTTGGGAACCGGTCTTCAAGAAAGCGTCAGTAGTCAGCTCGGTGGTTTAGGTGCAGATATTATTAGCGTCTCTCCTGGTTTTTCTCGAGCTCAAGGTTTTCGAGGTGGAGGAGGAGAAGGCAGAACGTTAACGAACACGACTTTCCTTGATCGAAGTGATTTACAGACGATAAAATCAGAGCCCGGCATTTCTTTTGTAGATCCGATCGTATCCGGCAGCGTTGATATGACTTATCTCGGAGAAACGGTGAAATCAAATGTCCAGGGAGTCGATGAGAGTGTCTGGAAAAATTTTGTGACAACCAATTTAGAAAGTGGGCGTTACTTGAGCGCTGCTGATTCAAATGTTATTGTCATTTCTAATCGTCTTGCCCACGATGTGTTTAAAAATCAAATATATATTAATAAACCAATCATGCTGAATGGTAAACTATTCAGAGTGGTAGGTATTTTTGAAAAAAGTAGTGGTGCTGGTGGAGGACTTTCATCATACGTACCTCTTTTTCAAGCAAGGAGTATTCTCACTGATAAACCACAAGATCATTTTGATACCATCGCCATAAAAGTTGCAAATGTCGATGAGCTTGATGGAGTTGCCGCAGATCTGAAATCAAAATTGCAATTATCGCGACATGTGACTGATAAAAACCAAGATTTTACTGTTTCCTCATCTAAAGATGTTCAGCAACAAGTCCAACAGGTCATCGGAACATTTACTTTATTCCTTGCTGCGATCGCTGCCGTTTCTCTTATCGTTGGGGCTGTCGGTGTTGCTAATACCATGTTTACTTCGGTATTAGAAAAGACCAAAGAAATTGGAATTCTGAAAGCGATTGGAGCACGAAATAGTGATATCTTAGCCATATTTTTATTTAATTCAGGATTGGTTGGATTAGTGGGTGGTATTATTGGTGCCTTGTTTGGATGGGGTCTCTCATTGTTATTACCCATGGTTGTTCCTGCGTTGCCTAACGGACGAGCGTTTTCACCTCATGTAACTTGGTCGATTGTTTTAATTGCGTTACTTGTCGCCGTATTCATTGGAATGATTTCAGGTGTTGTGCCTGCGTATCGAGCCTCAAATTTAAAGCCAGTAGATGCATTACGCTATGAGTAAGAGGGATGTATGAATAATTTAAAAGAATGGAGAGCAGAATTCAGCAATCATAGAAATCTTATTTTACTTTCTCTTCTCTTTCTTGGAATTGCCCTCGTTTTAAATTATATTGCAGGAACGTATGTTGATGGAACCGGAACAACTGTTGCTACTGATATTATTTTGGATCATACGATCATAATTAATTTATCTTTTCTTTTTATTTACGGAATTGGTTTTGTTATCACTGTCTTATTTCTCTATCCGTTATTTTTTAATGTGAAGGAGACTCACATAGTTATTAGTCAATTTAGTCTTCTTGTGTTAATTCGAAGTTTTTTTGTTTCATTAACCCATCTTAGAGCTCCCGCAGATGCCATTATCATGAGCTCTTCCTCCGTATATGATGTCTTTTTTTTTAATAATGATTTATTTTTCTCTGCGCATACTGCGATTCCCTTTCTGGGCTATTTATTATTTAGAAAAGAAAAGGTAGCTCTTTTCTTTTTATGTTCAACAGTGATTCTTGCGATGACCGTTTTATTGATGCATGTGCATTATAGTATTGATGTTTTCGCCGCTATTTTTATTGCCTACGGCTCGTATAGATTAGGCAATTGGCTTTTTGGGAAAATTGAGAGATCAGTACCGAATAAAGAGTTTTAATGAATCAACCTATATATAAGCCTTAAAAATAAGCAACTAAACGCCTTATTGTGAACTAATGGTAGACTTTAATCCAATTTCATTGGCATTACTTACTTTATTACTTGCTATTATTCTTTTCTTGTGTTATATTGATTATCGAAGAAAGAGAGTGTTAGGTGAAAAGCCTTTTTTGTCCTTCATCATCCCATGTTACAATGACGGAGCAACTATAAAAGAGACAATTGAAAGCATCTATCATTCCTATGATAAATCACTATTTGAGATCATTGTTGTTAATGATGGGAGTAGCGATAATTCTCTTGAGATTTTAAAAAAGATTAGAGAAAGATATGCATTTACATTAATCAACAATAAAGAGAATCTTGGAAAATCTCGTTCCGTCAATAACGTCTTTACTCTCGCAAAATCAGAGATGTTATTCTTTTTAGATGCAGATGTCATTATTGCTAGAGAAGGAGTTACCGATGTTCTCGCACGGCTTCAAGAAGAGAATGTTGCAGCAGTAAGTTGCCCCTATAAACCACGAAATAAAGGTTTTCTTCCCTTGATGCTTGAAATGGAGTATAATATGATCTCTCTTATTCAAGGATCCTATAATTGTTATTCCACGATCGCTCTTTGGGGTGGCTGTTTTGTAGTAAAGAAAAGAATATTTGAAGAGGTACATGCGTTATCAGAAAACGCGATAGTGGAAGACTTAGATCTTGCCTTAAAACTAAATAGAGCTGGATACAAAGTTGAGCAGAGTTTTTATCCGGTGTTGACATATGTGCCCGATACTTTGACTTCGTGGTATCATCAAAAGAAAAGATGGTCTTCAGGTGGAATGCAATGCTTTATAGAATATTTTGATGTGTGGAGGAAAAATCCATTGCTCGTTATTTTTATTGTATTGTTCTCGATTTTAAGTATTTCTTTCATATTTTCATTACTCAAAGAAATACTTTTTTTTAACGGTGTAATCGAGAGTTATCAACTTCTCGCGAACGCTACTACTACCCTTCTCAGCTTTAAAATTTTAGGATTATATTATGGTGCACAAATAGTGAAGAATTTAGCTATCGCATTGTACTTTACAATTTTCTCTTTTCCCTATATCGTTCCTATGATTACGCATTTCAAACAAATGTATAGGATAATTCTTGTTTTTCCTTTTTCTTTATTGTATTATCCGCTTCTTTCTCTTGTTTCTATCTATGGGTTCATCATTGGAATCATTAAATATCGATCTCTCAAAAAAGGAGGACGAGCGTGGTAAGAAAACCGCCGCAGCTCGGATTTGAACCGAGATATCCTTTCGGAAACCAGCTACCTGGATTGTATTCTCAAGGCCTACGCTCTTAG
>JAHFLI010000014.1:0-3879 GCA_023255615.1 Candidatus Woesearchaeota archaeon | reverse complement strand
AAATAGCGCAATACCAGGTTATGCGACTGCGGCATCTTGAAGTATCCTACAACTTGAGTTTTTATTTAAAGTTAACTGATAACTATAATATTTTTCTTTTTGAACGTATTCTCTTATTTTCACTTCTATGCCCCATACGTCCGATAAAAGGCCTTTTAAGTCTTCAATGAGGTATTTACTGCCGCAATGGAAAGTAATGTCTCCCCTTTTCCTAATACAACCATCGGTAATCAACAGTCCAAGGAAGAATCCAATCTTCATTTGTTTTGACCCATTTCTAATATAACTAGGAATTCTAACGGAAATCGCTTTTTTCCCACTGCTAATTTCAAATTCTTGAGTCAACGCTTGATAAATATGTTTTGAATATTTTTCAAATTCCCATAAAAGAGACTTATTTTTTCTTTCTCTACTTCTTATCTTACCCTCGATGCTGAAAAAATGAAAAAACAGCTCGGAAAAAAGGAGAACAAGTTCCATTTCACAATTAAAGAACTGAATGGGATATACTCTGTATTTTTGACCGTTATATTTACGAGGCAAACATCCATCACCTGCTAACATTCCAAGAAAAAATGAGAAAAGATGTTCTCGTTTAAGGGTGTTGGTATCATTAGACATTACGTTTTGGTGTAGATTCCGAAGAATTTAAGTTTATTGGAAAAGATTTCGGAAAAAAAACAATTACTCAATCATCTCAATTTCAATATTAAGACCATCAGGAATAGGAACTCTCATCACCAAACGCAACGCACGTTCATCAAGACCAAGATCAATGACACGCTTATGAATTCTCATTTCATATCGTTCCCAAGAAGCCTTTCCATCTCCACAAGGAGACTTTCGAGTTGTCAATTTTAATCGCTTCGTTGGCAATGGAATAGGACCACGCAAATCAACACCCGTCTTTTCAGCAATATCATTTATGTAAGAACAAACCTCGTTAATTTTTCCAATATCCGTGCTGGCTATTTTTATTCGGGCTTTTTGCATAGTTCCTCATGATAAGCATCGGTTCACCATGATCCTTGAAACAAGGAATCGTGTTTACACTTTCTTTACCAAATCAATGCACATTCCAGCTGCAACAGTTGCCCCAGAATCTCTGACGGCAAATCTTGCAAGCTGAGGAATTTCTTTTTGCTTTTCAATGACCAATGGAACGGTTGGCTTTATTCTCACAATCGCTGCGTCACCGTTTTTGATGAAGTCTGGATTTTCTGCAAGGACTTCACCGGTTGCAGGGTTTAGTTTCTTTTCAATTGCGACAATCTGACACGCAACTTGAGCAGTATGGATATGGAATACTGGCGTATAACCGACAGTAACAACAGTCGGATGGTTCAGCACAACAATCTGCGCAGTAAACTCTGAAGCGACAGTAGGGATACTGGTTGCATGACCAAGAACGTCTCCACGCGCAATATCTTTTTTACCGACACCTCGGACTGAAAATCCAATGTTGTCTCCAGGTTCAGCTTGCTGGAGTTGTTCGTGATGCATTTCAATAGTCTTTACTTCTCCTGGAACTCCTTTTCCTTCTCTTCCAGGTACAATAACAACCTTATCGTTGAGCTTCATAATTCCCGTTTCAACTCGTCCTACTGGAACGACTCCGATACCAGTAATATTATAGACATCTTGAATCGGCAATCTCAATGGCAAGTTGGTTGGTTTCTCAGGAGGACTGATATTGTTCATTGCTTCAAGCAAGGAACTCTTTGCCCATGCCATCTTGGCTGATTTCTTTGCAACGTTTTCACCAAGCAATGATGCAATCGGAACAAATTGAACCTTATCTGGATTGTATCCAACAGATTTCAATAGCTTAACAACATCTTCTTTGACTTTATTGAATGCTGCTTCTTCATAATTCTTCATATCCATTTTGTTAATCGCAACGATCAATTGGTTGACTCCTAATGTTCTGGACAAGAAGACATGTTCTTTTGTTTGTGCCATAATTCCATCAGTTGCAGCAACAACAAGAACACCAGCATCTGCTTGAGAAGCTCCGGTAATCATATTTTTAATAAAATCTTTGTGGCCAGGCGCATCAATAATGGTAAAGTAATATTTGTCCGTCGTAAATTTCTTGTGAGCAAGGTCAATAGTAACTCCTCGCTCTCGCTCTTCCTTCAAATTATCCATGACAAACGCAAATTCAAAGCCTCCTTTTCCGAGTTCTTCTGCTTTATCTTTGAGCTTCTTCATGGTTTGTTCATCGATGTTACCGGAATCGTACAGAAGTCGCCCTACTGTAGTTGATTTTCCGTGGTCAACGTGACCGATAAAGACAATGTTAATGTGTGTTTTATCTTTCGCCATTTTCTCCTCCTATGTACTAGATTCTAAACTGTTTTGGAAACTTCTGCCCCTTTATAAATCTTATGCTCCGAGCATTGCTTCAGTCAGTCCTTTTCGTTCACGAATAATTCTGAGAATTCGCTCGAGAAGTTCTCCAGGCAATCGTTCGAACATTTGATCGATAACTGAGGAATTTCCTCTTCCTCCTGTTGCTGAGCGTAAATCGGATGACCAGCCAAACATTTCTCCAACAGGCATTTTTGCTTTGATGGTAACGAGGGCTCCTTCCTGCTGCATATCAAGAAGCTGGCCTCTTTTATTACTGATCAATTTTGAAATCTCACCCATATATTCAGCAGGAGCTTCAATTTGAAGAATTTGTAATGGTTCAAACATGACAGGAGATGCCGTCATGAAACTTTGTCGAATACCATCTCTCACTGCCGGATACGTTTGTGCAGGACCTCGGTGAATAGCATCTTCATGTAATTTCATATCAGTAAGAACGACTTTAACGTTAATGCATGGTTCTTTTGCTAATGGACCTTGCTTCATGACGTCCTCAAACATATCCATCACCATTTCAACAACTTCGCCTAAATGAACTTGACCACGCGTCGCATCAACCAATAAATTTCCCTCAAAAACATCTTTCACTTTTACTGCCTCTTTTGAATCCACTCCTGCTGCAACTAATGCATCACGCAATTCTTCATTCTTTTTCTTAATTCTTCCTTCTGGAATTTTTCCATCTTTAATGGCTTGTTGAAGTTGAGGATCAATGGGTTCCACAACAAAAAAGAAGTGATTATGCTTGTTCGGAGATTTTCCCATTGCTTCTTGCCCTTTCTTCAAGACGGATTCTCGATAAACCACAATGGGGGGTGACGTTGAAACTTCAACCCCTTTTTCTGTTCTGATTCTATTCTCAATAACTTCTAAGTGTAATTCACCCATCCCATGCATCAGATGTTCTCCTGTTTCTTCATTGATTTCGATGATAATAGTAGGATCTTCTTTACCAACCTGTCGTAATACTTCGATAAGCTTAGGAAGATCGGATGGTTTTTTTGCTTCAATTGCTTTGGTAACCACCGGATCAAAAATGTGTTTAATTTTTTCAAACGGCTCAGAAGGTTGTTGGGTGATAGTCTCTCCTGAAAAACCCCTCACTCCTGCAACTCCGATGATGTTACCACAAGGAACATTATCAACAATTTCTCTTTTTGCCCCGTTATAGACAAACACTTGTTGAATACGAGATGGTTGTTTGCCCATATTCAGATAAACACCTTCTCCTTTTTTCATGGTTCCAGAAAATAATCGACCAGCAGAAATTTCTCCCGCTTGGGGATCAATAACGATTTTAGTAATGACAAAATACAGAGGACCATTACGATCACAATTCATCAATGATTTTCCGTCTTCACTTTCTAATCCCCCTTTCCAGAGCTGAGGGATTCTATATTTTTGGGCAGAATATGGATCGGGAAGATGATTAACCACCATATCAAGAACGCATTCGTGCAAAGGAGATTTATCTGCAAGTTCTTTGTATTTTTCGCTTCCATC
>JAHFLI010000085.1 GCA_023255615.1 Candidatus Woesearchaeota archaeon | reverse complement strand
CCATAAATTGCCGTTATAAAAACAACATCCTTGAATCCTGATTCGGTATCGATGGTAAAGATAACTCCAGAAGAGGCAAGGTCAGAGCGGACCATTTTTTGAATTCCTATGGAAAGAGAAATACTGAGCTGTGGAAATCCTTTGTCATGACGATACGAAATCGCGCGGTTCGTGAATAACGATGCAAAACATTTTTTACAGGCCTCAACGATTGCATGTTCTCCCTGAATGTTGAGGAACGTTTCTTGCTGTCCTGCAAAGGATGCATCAGGCAAATCTTCTGCGGTTGCCGATGATCTGACCGCTACATCGGTATTTGGACCGTACTCATCGCAGAGTTTTCGATACGCATCGACAATTGATTTTCGTAATTCGGGTGGAATTTCCGCGTGTTTGATTAATTCTCGTATTTTTTCTCCTCGTTCTGCGAGATTTCTCACCTCTTTGGTATTCAGATCTTTCAGAATAACTGCAATTTTGTTTTTCAAATTTGCTTTTGCAAGAAAATAGCGGTATGCTGTTGCGGTCACCGCAAACCCATTTGGAATTTTAACTCCTTTTTTTGCTAATGAGGAATACATTTCTCCTAAGGAAGCGTTTTTTCCACCAACCAGCGGAACATCTTCTATCGTTAATTCCCTGAACCACAGAATAAATCGATTTTTCTTCTCCATATGTCCTCTTTTTTAGTCGATTTCTTCAGAAGAAGATATATAAAACTTTGTACGAGAATACATGTTATTTCTCTTTTTCGCAACGTTCATCAATTCACATAAAGATTAATAAAGTTAGAGATAGTATCGGGTGTTATGAATAAAAAACACATCCAAAAAGAGATTATCGAAAAATTATGTAAGGAGGGTGCGGTAAAAATATCTTTATTTGGTTCATTTGCACGAGGTACGCAAAAAAAGGATAGTGATATTGACATTTTTGTCGAATTCTCTGAACCCAAAAGTTTGTTGAGCATTGCGCGAATTGAAAATGAACTTTCCCAATCTGTCCATAGAAAAATCGATCTGGTTACAAAAGATTCTATCAGCCCCTTTATTTTACCTCACATCCAACGTGAGAAAAAGGTTCTCGTATGAATGAAAAGGATAAGATCCTCATTACTCATATCGTTGCGGCAATTGACAAAATTGAAGAATATACGTATGATATTGATGAAAATACTTTTATGAGAAATACTCTCATTGAGGATGCGGTGATACGCCAGATCATGATTATTGGGGAAGCAGCACGTCATGTATCGAAAGAAATCGTTCATCAATTTCCGGCTGTACCGTGGAAAGATATTGTCGGAATGAGAGATAAACTCATTCATGGATATTTTGGTGTTGACACTATTGCTGTTTGGAAAACAGTTCAGGAAGATATTCCTCAGCTTAAGGTACAATTTAAGAAAATATGGAGATAGATTATCCCACGTAGCTCAATTTCTTTTTATCTGCCAATTCAGAGGCTTCCTGACTTTTTGACATCAGATCTTTTAATTTCTCTTCAACATCTTCTGCTTTCTGTAGCAATGGCTTTGGATCTACTTTGAGGCCAAGATATTTGTCGATGGCAGAAATAATATTCGCTGCTGCTTTACTGTCGGGTAAATTTGTGGCGGTTTCAGAAAAGATTGCGGTAACGGGAATGCTATCCCCTTTAACCAACATTGCTCCGGTGACTCCCATGATAATGCCTTCCTTTAATGGCGTAATTTTTAGTTTTGCAAGTTTCTCTGCCAATTTTAGGTTAGTGGTGTGAAAGAAATTTTGATTTGATGTTGTTAATTGTGCTTCAGGCTGACCAGAACCGACCCCTTCTAAGCATATAATCTCTTTTGCAGTGAGCATCTTTGCAAGCTCAAAGACTACTTCTGAAATCTTCCATTCTAATCCTGCAGAAGCGGTTACGGCATGAAGGATGGTCAGATTATATTCTTTATTGTAGAATATTCCCAATGGTTCAACAATCTTCCCATCGTGGATGGCAATCATGGGTGGCATATCATCAAAGAAAATCTTTCCGATCATTTCGGTTTTGAGATGATCCATCAAAAATTCAGTTGCAATGGTTCCGACTAATCCGAAACCAGGAAATCCTTCAATCAAGATGACATTTTTTGGTTTTTTCCAGAGTTTAATTTCCATTTATGCCGCCATTTTCTGCGTTTCTTGAGCTGCTTGTTTTAACTGCTTTAATTTTTGATTCTGGGCTTTTTTAATCTTTTGGATCATATCGCGAATGGAATCTCGCAATGATGAAGAAAGACTCTCAATTTGCCGTGCAAGCTTATGGGAGACATTGGTAATTTCCTTTAACTTTCGAATATCATCTCGTTCGCTGTTACGCAATGCATTTGCTAACAATGCTAACTTTTGAATATCTTGCACATATCGTCCTGCGCGTTGAAAATCATTTTTCTCTAATGCATTTTTTGCTTCATTTGCTAACGTTGATGCATGATTTTGCATCATTCTCAAAATTTCAAACGTCACTTTTGCATCCAACGCAGAAACCATAAATAGATTATCAAGAAGTTCAGCATCATTTGCTGCCATTTGATCAGGAGAAGACTGATATGATTTTAATGCACTTCTTGCCGTTGCATCAGCACTTCTTGTAAACAGCGCAGCTGCTTCAGGTAATGTTTTTATTATCGTTTTTATGGTGGCCATTACAAGAAATTTCTTTACTATCTCTTTTTTAACGAACTTTGAAGATTCTTAAGAGCATCCTCTAATTCTCTTTGGCTTTCTGAAGGGACGTTTGGCTGATGTAAAGTTCTCTCTAGCAAACTTATCATTCTTTTTTTCAGTCCTTTTGTCTCGTCGTCCATGTTTAGTCACCCCGTTTATGGAATTCTTGAAAGCGCATTAGCTAATCTTGCAATGTGATTATAATACGCTGTTTGAGTTCTTTGGGGTAATAATCGCAGTTGGTCTTGGTGCCCGTCAATATTATTTGCTAAAGCCTCAGCTGCCGCAATTCTTGTTCTAATTCTTGCCCTTACCGCAGCCTGTGCAACTCCTCCTTGAATCAAACGTTCGATTTGTTGCACTTCATTAAAAAATTCTGCAATCTCTCTCCCGAGAGGATTTGACGTATCGACTCCCACTCCGCCACCACTAAATCCCCTATTTAACATATTCCCTATCCACGATCCACCAGTTGCAGGAGTTGACGATCCAGCGGAAGATTCTGTCACCCCTATCCCAAAAATCGCAGCGATGACATACCATATGCTAAGGATAAGCAAAATAACCTCGGCAAACCCTAGCCAATCTTGTAGGGTTGAATCAAATGGGGTGGATAATTGGACAGATGAATCTGTGATTGGAGGACTTCTTAGAACTGTTTTAAGGGGCACATATCCAGGTTGCCCTTGTGTAGGAACATATGACACGATTCCAACTGTAACTATATTGTGAACAAGAGTTGCAAGCAAATAAAAAACAACTGCCCGTGCAACATATGACCCTCTTGTTTTCTCTGAAAAGAAGGGTGTTCTTAATAGCAAAATCAAAAGAAATATGGGTATACCTAACAAAATAAAAAGAGAAACTATGGTGTACGAAAAAGCGACTGTGAGAACAACATTGGCGGGAACCATTATCACAGATATGAGTGCAATCAATATCGCAATTATCATTCTGATTCTTTTCCATTGTTCATCATGGAACACAAAATGGAGTGCATAGAAAATTAAGGTAAATATTAAAAAAAATATTGATGCTTTAAGGAATGTTGTCAGATAATCCCCATGTTGAGGCAAATCAACGAAAATCGGTTTGAGCGCAGATACGATTTGAATCATTAACGTGCTAATTTGCTGGGCAGGATCAGCAAGTGCAGAAACCGAAAAGACCATCAAAAAAGACACCATAAGAACGAAAAGGAAAATGCCCTTCTTCGACACTTTTTTTAAGGTGTTTATCATCTTTCCGTATCTCCGAGACGTACATTAATAAATCTTTCGATTCAGAGCGGATTTAGATCATTTAATTGCTGCTGCTCGTTTAGCCATTTCCTCCAAACGTATTGTATCTTTTTCTAACTCACCCATGAACTCTTCATGCTCTAATATCCGCTTAATATTTTTGACAACGGCTTCGCAAAATTCTCTTAAAAGGATTTGATTGTTTCTGGAGAATAGTTCATCAAGCACTCTAAATAAGAGTGATGGCTCTGCGTTAATATTTGCTCGAATTTGAGTCAAATAATAATTATTAATCATGTTTAGGAATTTCCTTATCCTATATCCGAATTGGGTTTCGAGATTTTTTATAAACTCTAAGTGGCCTTTTGCTTTTGATTCTAACATCAATACTTCACCTAAGACATTAGCCATTTTTGGGTTTCTTTGAGCTTGCTCTTTTATTAGCCCTACCCTTTTTACTATGTCATTGACTCTTTCGCTTTCATCATCTATTAACTTCAATATTATTGCTTCTTCTTGAAAAATAACCTCGACCCTTTGTACGCAGGCCATTAATTCTTGTTCTAACCTAGCAACTTGATCTCGTAAATCTCCTAGAGCCGTTAGAAAATATTGTCGATTTTGACTAAGTTGACCATATCGAGTAAATGGTTTTTCTATTAATTGCTCAAGTTCTAACACATCTTTCAGTTCTTTTTTTTCTTCAGTTACTGTTTGTGCAACATCTCTCTCAACATCTGCGGCTTCTCCTTCAGCATCAGTTATTCCACTTGGGGTCGAGCTACTACCTCGCAACCTATTCCAAATTCCTCGTCCTGCACTTCCAACAGCCCCTCCCGCAGATTGTCCCCATTTCTGAGAACCAGCTCCGAGCGGAATCGCTTCATGACCATAAATCATTGTTCTCAATAATCTAATTACCGCATGACAAAACGCAAACACAAGAATAAACCAGATTAACGTAAACCAATCAAGAATTTTAATCGAATTTGAATCAATATTTGATGAAAGATATTCTTCCGCTTGCGGAATAATGACTATTAAAATTAAATATACCATTGAAATAAAAAACCAAGCGATTGGCCCATCGCCTAAATTTTGTTTTACTTTATGCGCGAACCAAAATGCTCCAAGAGGGGGAATAATCCAAATGAAAAATACAGCTACAATGGTATAGGTTTTGAATATTCCAAGAAGGACGTCAGGTGGGATAAGAACCGTACTTATGATTGCGAGAATCAAAGGAACAAAATTCCTCATCCCCTGAGATTGTGGAAATATACCAGAAGCAACAACATAAAGGATAATGTAGACCAAAATCCCAATGAGAAATCGAGCAAACATCACAGAGTTTTGAGAACCCGATGCCAGTCCAAGAAGATTTTTCGAGAGAAAAGAATAGACCCCGATGGGCAATTGGAGTATATCTGCTGGCGATGATGCCGCATAACTCGACGGAAATAGAAGAGAGAAAAGAACTGAAAATAGAGATATTCTTACTATTCCGCTCTTTTTGATCATTCCTTCTTTCTCAGAATGATTTTATATAAACTTTTCCTTACGAGAAATTCATCTCTCTAATTTGATATATATTTGTAAATACTTATTGAATAGTAACGAAAGGTATATAAATAGAAGTCATCCTCATCATCCAGATGGATAAC
>JAHFLI010000084.1 GCA_023255615.1 Candidatus Woesearchaeota archaeon | reverse complement strand
TATTCCATCGTCCTTGATTCCGTGAAACATGATCGGACCATCTTCGTCTATAAAGGGGCAAATGATCATCTCGATTTTAGTGAGATTCCTGTTAGTAAACTCCATGCTCAATGGTTTTACTTTGCAACCATGATGGGAAAATCATACACGTCTCTCGAGAAACTCGCTGACTATGCAGAACGGCATCATATAAAAATATTGTTTAATGCGTCATCCTATTTAGTCGCAAAAGGAAAAAAGTTTTTAAAAAAAATTCTCGACAAAACAACGATTTTAGTTCTTAATCTTGAAGAAGCGCAGACGTTGGTCGGAAAGGGGTCAAGTGAGAATATATTGCAGCGATTGCGTCTTCTCGGACCTCAGATCGTGATTATAACGAATGGTGAAGAAGGAGTTCGAGTATTTGATGGACAGAAGACATATTTTGCTCGACCTCATACCATTAAAGTAGTTGAGACGACTGGTGCGGGAGATGCATTTGCTTCTGGATTTCTCTCCGGATATATCAGAAAAAAAGACATCCCGTTTGCTGTTCAGTGTGGTATGCATAACGCGGAAAGTGTGATTCAGGGTCACGGTGCAAAAACGAGATTATTGACGAGAAGAGAAATGGATGAATTGATGAAAAAAAAGCCAGTACATCTTTCTATTCGTCAATTCTCAGTGCAATCCTAACAGCAAGATCAGCAGAATTGATGTCCAATTTGCTGCGAGAACCCATTTTGTATGCCAGTTAATGCCGGGAAACGAATACTTTGAGAGAGGATAGAGGAATTTAACGGGAAATAATTTTGGTGAATGAGTTGGAATGTCCATTAAAATGTGAAACAGCCACCCCAACAAGAACAATGGCATCGATCCTCTGACGAACCAGACAGCGCAAAAAACAATTCCGAAGACAATAACTGAATGGGTCAGATTATACACCGTAAAAATATAATTGGGAAAACTTTTTACAAACTCTTCTGCATTATTCCAATGGAACAATTTTCTCCCCATAGTGACCAGTTTATAGACCATATACGGACCAAATGCGATGAGATCAGGAAGAATACTAAAGAGAATTGCCAGTGGTAAATACGTCGCATCATCAAAGATGATATAGGTCCATAATGCATGTGCTAACAAGTCCATAAGGTAATTCTTCCTCGATTATTAATAAATGTAACGGTGTTTTTGATGTTTAGGAGAAAAAAGAAAGAATTATAAACATTGAAATGGATTATCTCGACTATGTCAAAAAGGTTTTCTAACTTAGTTCTTGTAGCGTTTAGTGTTCTCTTTATTATTGGAATAGTTCTTTTATTTTTTCGAAGTTCGGATCCTTACTTCAATGGATCTTCCTTGGAGTCTAATTTCAAAGCGCTCGGAACTGCTTTTATTGGTTTCGGAATTTCAGGGGTCTTCTATACTCTTCTCTACAGGAACGTCTCATTTACTCCCGTAGCCATTTCTGGAATAGTTCTTTCTTTTATGGGGGTTCTTCTTCCACTTGCCGGCCTTTTGTTCATGAATATACGACTTCCTGCACCCATTATTTTAGCCCTTGCACTTACTTTTATTTTGTTGCCGCTCTTACTTTTATTTAAAGAATACTGGGATGTTATTGCAACCTATGCACTACCTGCTTTGGCCCTCTTTTGGTTTCTGGCGATAGGAGGTGGGGGACACGAAGGATTAAATATATTTCTTTATATTATGCTATCAGGAATTATTTTTATCAGTTTGGGAATTATTACCGTCATCAGAACAATCGTTCAGAAGAAGTATTGGTGGAGAATTGTTATTGTTGTCGTTTTTCCATTCATTTATTTCTTAATAGTTATTATTCGTTGGCTCTCAACATAATATCTTAACTTTGTTTTTCTTCTGGATTTTGGGAGAGAGAATTTATTAAGCAGTTCTTCTTTTCTCTATCATCTGGAGTAAATGCATAAAGTTTATAAATACGTTTTACGTACATAAGCTGATGATAGAAACCGCGAAGATGTCAGAACGAGGGCAGATTATTATTCCAAAAGATATTCGGGAGGAAATAGGAGCGTCAACGAGTACACTTTTTGCAGTTAGTGCTCTCGATAAAGACACCATTGTGATGAAAAGAATAAATACTAAAAAATTGTCTCAGAATTTAGGCAGTTTCGACTCCAGGCCAAAAAGGTTTCACCTGAAACCATCGAGAAGGAGATCCATGGAGTCCGAAAAGCCAAGAGTAGTACTCGACACTAATGTTATTGTTTCTGCCGCGGTTTCTCGAGAGGGGAATCCTGCACAGATTTTCGAGTTGCTCCTTTCAAAAAGAATTTCTACGATAATTAAACCTGAAATCTTTGAATCTATTGTAAATGATCCTATTGATAATGAAGTAATTCTGTGCGCACTCTCCGTCAATGCTTCCGGAGATAACTATCTTTTTCGGCTTCACCAGTACAAAGAAGTAAATATCCTGAATCCTCGTCAATTCTTGATCAAGCTAGAAGGATTTCAGAAATAAAAGGACAATGATGAATGTATAATTCGTCACCATAAACCACGCTTGACCCCATCGAATGCCATTCACACAAAACGTTGAGAATGGATAGAGAAAATGGGTTGGGAAAAAATCTTTGGTGTGAGTAGGAATGTCAAAGAGAATGTGAACAGGCCATGCCAGCATAAATATTGGAAAAGTGCCGCCGATAAGAGTAACCAAACCTATCGTAACCGATGAAATAATGAGGGAATGAGTGATATCATAGATCATAAAGATATACGGCGGAATAATTTTTTGAACTTCTTGTAATGATTTCTTCTTATATTTTCTCCAACCATTTGTGAATAAAAGGTGAAGAAAGTTCGGAGCAAAGCTGAACAGGTCAGGAAAAATTCCAAAGAAAAGAGCCCAATTCATATTCGGAATTCCCTTAAAGATAATATAACTCCACAGCAAATGTGCAAGAATGTCCATATGTCGATCAATAATAAAGAAGTTAATAAAGTCTTAGGTGTCTAATATGGCAATGAAACTATTGAAGCAAGTCAGCCGAAAGTACAAAGGTACAAAATACCATAAGCATTGGGTTGTGATTCCTAATTCACTTATAGAAGTCTTGAAATGGGATGAGGGAGACGAATTAAAAGGCGAAGTAAAAAAAAATTATTGAGAAGGGGGGAGAATAATTTTCTACATCTTATGGCAAAAAAAATAACTGATTTTATTTATAACGAACTAGAGAATAGTGCAGAAACTCTAAATAAAAAAGATGAAGAAGCCCAAAAATGGATTGACTATTTATTTTATGGCACTAATTATTGGAGATTAGCATTTTATAGTGCAATACTTGGATTAACTGTAACATTGACTATCATTCAGGCAAGTACAGTAAAAAAGTTCCCATTTAATGATATTGTTGGTAAAGCTATTCTTTATGGTTTAGGGGGATTTATTTTAATATTTTTGGCTTTTATCTTAGGAAAAATCTTGGCTTCTACTAATAAGTTAGATTTTGAAAAAAAGAAAGTTATAGTTGTGCTATTATTTATAGTAATAATACTTGTATTTCTATTGCCATTCATAATGGTATATATTTTTGGATTAAAATAAATCTAAAAAAATAGAATATCTTTTTATTAATTCATATCCAAAAGACTTACCAGCTTAGGTATCGCTAATCTTCTTAAAGAAGACGGAGATTGTTGAATCATGAACTATCAAAGAATTACTGAAGGAAAAGCAACCATTCTCGTTCCTCACGCAGAAAAAGTATCTAAAAAAATGGGCGTGTTCTATAATCCCATCATGACGTTTAACAGAGATGTGACTATTGCGTTACTCAATTGTTTTCCAAAAATGAGAATTTGCGATCCGTTAGCAGCGACGGGAGTCAGAACCATTCGCATATTGAAAGAAACGAAACATCGTGAAGTTGTTGCGAATGACATTAGTGAGGCGGCATATCGATTGATGAAGAAAAATTTTAGACTGAATAACGTAAAGGTGGATCTTCATCATGACGATGCAAATCTGTTATTGCGAGAAAGTACTGGATTTCATTATATTGATCTTGATGTATTCGGAAACCCAAATTTTTTGCTCGATAGTGCAATTGTACGATTAGGAAGAAGAGGAATTCTTGCGGTAACGGCAACAGATACGTCGGCTCTTGCTGGATCTCACCTGAAAGCATGTTTGAGAAAATATTGGGCAATGCCATTGCATAATGAATTGATGCATGAAGTCGGTGTGCGCATTCTGATCCGAAAAATTCAACTGATTGGCGCGCAATATGACAAAGCGCTCACGCCCATGTTATGTTTCCACAAGGATCATTATTATCGATTATTTTTGCGTTGTGAAAAAGGAAAACGCGATGTCGATGATCTTCTTGCGCATCATGATGTCTTATGGTATGATGAGAAAACGATGGATCGAGGAGTTGGATGTAAAGAAAACTCTCTTGTTGCTGGACCGATGTGGACAGGACATCTTGTCGATCCTACGATTGGTAAAAAAATAAAAGGAATTGGACTCATTAAAACGTTAGTCGAAGAAGATTCTATTGGGGGAGTTGGATTTTATGATATCCACAAGATCTGTAAGCAGTATCATTTTGGTATTCCTGATTTCTCACAAATTATGACAGAAATAGAAAAAAGAGGAAGAAAAGCATCACGGACTATTTTTTGTGTGACAGGAATAAAAACAGATGTGTCGTTAAAAGAACTTGTTGCAATTATCCGATTGCTCTGCGCACATCGATAACTTCAACGGAATTGACATGAGGAATTTGTTCTAACTTTCTTTCGAGAACTTCAGTTGATCCTCTACTTTCATCAATGACAAATTTCAGATTCAGAGAAGATAATCCAAATGCAATGGGGATTTTTTCCGATCGTGTTTCTATTTTTCCATACATGGCAACGATGTCCTTCATTGCTTCCGTTTCAATTGCCGAGAGATCAGAGTCAGGAGATTCTGGCATGATCTTCAACGTAACGACAACGCTTGCCATGTTAATTAGGACCGGAGAAGTTGCACTCAGGACACGTGTACTTTGCGGCAAGGCTTCTACAATGCGCGCAGCGAATGATCTCAAATTTACCGCAGTTTGGACACTTGAATGTTGCCGTTCCCTGAATATTCGCAATGCGCTTCTTACAAGTTAAACAAAATAATTCATTTGCCATAGCGTGTAGAGGTTATGATCGATTTATAAAGGTTAGGGTGGAGGGTTCTGGTGCATTAAAGGTTGTTTAAGCCAAAATAAGGCATTTTGGTGCGATATGGTTGGTCAGAACCCAAAGACATCGTCATAAGTCATTAATCTAATCTTTATTTCATAACATCACAGGCAACTCTTGAAATAAATACCATGAATTTCCTTCCTAACCGTTTAGCTACTGCAAGAGTTGTGCCACAGCCACAAAAAGGGTCGAGCACTAAATCCGTTGTATTAGAAGCAATATTAAGTATTCTTTCAAGCAATGCTTCTGGTTTCTGAGTGGGATAGCCAAGATTTTCTTTGCCCAATGATATTGGTATATCTGTCCAAACATCGCTTAATGGTTGCCCCCTCATTTCGTTTAAGTAAAGTTTTCTATAAGGTTTTCCAGATTTAGACCACACTATCTGCCTTTCTTATCTAAAAGAGTATTACCGTGCAAGATTAGTCTT
>JAHFLI010000013.1 GCA_023255615.1 Candidatus Woesearchaeota archaeon | reverse complement strand
TAGGGAGTTCAGTTTCGTATCTGAATGTGTTTCTGATTCATGCGATTGTTTCCGTTATTTCTGTTATTCCGATTACGATTGCGGGTTTAGGAATCAAAGAAGGAAGTGCAGTCTTTTTGTATCAGTTAGTTGGAGAATCAACAGCAGTTACTGCAGATGCCTATTTGATTATGCTGTTTATGTTTTATACAGTTGCTGTTGTGATTATGGGATATAATCTCTTTGCGAGAAAAGAAAAACGATAATAAAAAATAGGAATTCATTGTATATATTTCATTCTCTATATCTTTAAAAGAAATGTATCATTCCGCCGGTTTCATGACGATTTTAACTGGAGTCGGGGGATTAGAAAAAGCCATTGTCGAAGAAGAGCTCAAACATCCCATTGCAGATAGTACTTGGGGAGAAATGCAAAAAAATGATTGGATGACTCCGAGGGGTAGAATTGAGGCCCTTCTTGATCCAGGTTCCTTTGTTGAAACTGATGGAGTCGTTTTATCTGCGTGCACTGCTTTTGGTATGGGACCAAAAAGAGTTCTAGGCGATGGAGTCATCACTGGATATGGAAATGTAGATGGCAGACGAGTTTTTCTATTTAGTCATGATTACACTGTTATGGGTGGTGCTCTTGGACGAACATTTGCAAACAAGGTTCTGAATATCATGAGAATGGCGGACTCTGAAGGGGGCATTATCGTTGGCATAAACCATTCAGGGGGAGCTCGCGTCCAAGAAGGTGTTGATTCTCTCGCTGCTTATGGTGAAATTTTTAAAATGAATGTGAGATTGAAAAGAAAAGTTCCTCAAGTAAATGCAGTTATGGGATCCTGCTCTGGTGGTGCTGTCTATTCTCCTGCATTGACGGGCGGTTTGGTATTCATGGTAGAAAATTCGAGTCACATGTTTTTGACAGGGCCTGGAGTAGTATCTTCAGTTGGAATGGGGAATGTCAGTAAAGATGATCTTGGAAGTGCAGCTCTTCACAGCGAGACAACAGGAATTGCTTACGTTATCGCAAAGTCTGATCAAGCACTTCTTCAACAAATGAGGCGGGCGATTAGTTATCTTCCATCGACACGAGGAAATGGATTTCTCACCGTAAACACTACCGACGTTTGTGACCGTCTCACTCCTGAAGTAGGAACTGCTGTTGCGCAAAATTTCAGAGCTCAATATGATATTCGTTTCCTCATCCAAACATTAATTGATCACTCAGGTTTTCCCGTCGAGAGTAAAGGAAAAAGTTGGATTTCATCTCCTGATTTCTTTGAAGTACATGAGAATTATGGGAGCTTCGTGATGGGGAATGGAGGCACTCGGTTTCCTTCAGGAATTGTCGTTGGATTTGCTCGGATGGATCGAATGCCTATCGGAATTGTTGCAAATCAACCAAAAGCAACAACCGGTGGTGGTCTTGATGTCAAATCAAGTATCAAAGGGAGAGAATTTGTTGATTTATGTGAGATGTATGGAATTCCTATTTTAACGTTAGTTGATGTTCCCGGCTTTATTCCTGGAGTCGAACAAGAAAGAACAGGAATTATTCGTTATGGTGCACAATTTTGTGAATCATATGTATCTTCAACTGTTCCTAAGGTAACACTTGTCGTCAGAAAAGCGTATGGTGGTGCGTATGATGTAATGGGATCAACTCACATTTGTGATAATGTTGTCAATCTCGCTTTGCCGTGGGCACAGATTGCTGTCATGGGACCAGAGGGTGCAGTGCCCCTCCTTTATCGACGAGAATTAGAAATGGCAGGAGAGGGAAGAGATAGATTGAGATCTCAACTTGTTGAGAGGTATAGAGATGAAGTGGCTGCAGCGAGAAAAACTGAAGAGCTCGGGTTTGTGAGAATAATTGAACCACAATACGCACGAAAAGAAATTATTAATGGATTCCGTTCATTAATGAGACAATACTAATTAAATCATTCTCATAATTTTTTTAAGATTCGTTGAGACAATCTTTTCATGGAATCAGCACTATTCCAATTTCTTAAAAAGTAAAACTCGTATTTCATCTGCACATTTGTCCCAAAATTCAAGAATCTCTTTGGCCTGGAAAATGGTTACTTTGAATCCACGATAATTTGCATCATTACGTATAGTCTTAAACCGACTCAAATGATTTAAACGCATCTTTTCTTTAATATCTAATTCTTTCAATATTTCCATACTTACTTCGTGATTTCGCGGTTCGTATCCGAGAAGCCACCATTGCGCATCTCCTAGTTGTCGAATAGATTCATATGTTTCTCGAAATATTAAGATTGCACTCTGATCAGTGAGAGGGATGGATTTCACAATAGTCATATTTATCGCTGAATATTCAATCATTGACTTGACTTTTTCTTTGTCAAGGGAACGTTTTCTCAGAAAATCTCGCTGAACCCAATGATCGATTAACTCTTGTTTCATGGTTTTACTTCAAGAAAGCCGATAAGTACAATCCCATTTGCAATATTATTGAATACATGAATATCAATATGCTTTCGATTAAAAAAATAGAGCTGAATTCGACGATGGATTGTCTTTTCAAAATCATCTAGTTCTGGCAGTCTTACAATCTTATATTCTTTCACTTCATCAGATTCAATAGCAATGTCAATATCTGACGTAGAAAAATCTTCTCCTTTTCTAAAGCTGCCGAATAGTATGATCGCTTTCGGTTTTTCATATCTCTCATGCAGATACTCTACTAAACCGCTTTGATAGACGAAGTTGAGATTGTAAGTAATCTTGTTTTTAATGAAATTCATATTATCCTGATTCGCTCTAATACGCCAGATCTTTGTCAGTTTGGTGATAGTAATAAACTGAAGCTCCAAAAGTTCCTTAAGAAATTCGCCGATATGCGGTTTTGCGACTCGTGCCTCTTTTGCGAGATCTGAGAGACTAAATTCTTTCTCCGGGTATCGATACAGAACCTCCAATACTCGCTGTCGTGAATTTTGTATCGACAACGTGAGGTACTTTTTTGTAACTTTCGGTTTCATTTTGTAACGTACGTTACATATTAGAACTATTTAAATGTTTTGGTTGAAGTAAAGCTTTTTTCGAAATCTTTATAAAGTACGTTGCCATTTTTCTTCGTAGTTAACGATTGTTATTTATCTCAAAGAGGGTGACGATGAAAATATTGTTGATTTATCCAAGCTATGATCGTGAGCGAGAATTCGGAAAGCTCAAAGATTTAGCGCGTAATTGTATTCCATTAGGTCTTGCGACTATTGGTGCAATCCTTCGTAATGAGGGACATGAAGTCAGCGCCATTGATACGTCTATTTCTTTCTGTACTGATCGAGAATTAAAAGAAGAAGTGAAGAAAAGAAATCCTGATGTTGTTGGCATTTCTGTGTTGACTCAACTCATTGATGCAGCTCGTGATAAAATTAAAGTCTGCAGAGAAGCGTGCCCGAATGCGAAGATTATTGTCGGTGGTGCACATTTAACTCATTTTCCTCAAGATGCATTTAAACATTTTCCCGGCATTGATTATGCAGTCTACGGCGAAGCAGATATCACGATGAAAGAACTCGTGAGAGCACTAGAAAAAGGAATTGACATTCGCTTAGTTAACGGAGTTATTTACCAAGAAAATGGGGTTGTCAAACAAACTGCGCCTCGAGCAGAGATTTTAGATTTAGATACATTGCCGTTTCCTGCGCGAGATCTGTTTGATGTCACCGCATACAAACCAAGCATGACAAGAGTTAAACAACTTCCGTCTACGTCATTGTATACTTCTCGAGGATGTCCCTACCGATGTGGGTTTTGCAATCAGACGTTTACGAAGAAAACTCGTGTCCAAAGTGCAAAGAGAACATATGAAGAAATGTTACAATGCTATGAAAACTGGGGCATTAAAGATTTTGAGTTTTTTGATGATTCGATGGGTAATCACAAGAAAAAGTTAATTGAGTTGTGTGAGATTTTGAAAGATTCTAAAATTAGATTTACGTGGTCATGTCAGACGAGAACAAATCAGGTCAGTCACGATATCATTAAGTTGATGCGCGATGCTGGTTGTTGGAACATTCGCTTTGGTATTGAAAGTGGAGTTCAACGATTGCTTGATTACATGACGAAAGATCAAACGAATGAGCAAACAGAAGAAGCTGTTCAATTATGCGATACGTATGGTATTGTTGCGTATGGCGGCTTTATTATTGGATTGCCGACGGAAACAAAAGAAGAAACTCAGCAGACGGTTGATTTTGCAAAAAAAATTCCTCTTGATCACGCAAACTTTGCGATTTTTGAACCACGACCAGGAACTCCGTTGTATGATTTAGCAAAAGAAGAGGGATTTCAGGTTGATGATTTAGCATACAGTTCTATCTGGGCCGGTATTTCAGGAAATTTACCCGTGTATGCGCCAAAAGGACGAGATCCACGAGAGCTTGCTGAATCTCAGAAGAAAGCGTTCAAAGAATTCTATTTGCGACCGTCATTAATGATGCGTCACATCAGAAAAGTCAGAACCTGGCAAGACCTCAAAACATCTTTCTTAGGATTAAAGGTACTGGCGAGTATATAGTTGGCCTAATTTGGGATGAGTCCCTTTTTAACAAAAAAGCTTTGGCTTAATTCAGACGGCTTTTTTCAAGTAGGTTTAAATACACTATCTTGTTCTATATTTGGACATGAAATATCTTTTATTAATAATAATGATTCTTAGTTTTGTACCTTCCGTGCTCGCTGGTTCTGAGGTTATGATTGGGAGGATTGATTATGGAGATGGAACACATGAAGCCGCACAAGTATCATGCACTGATAATGGTTGCTGTGAAAAATATATTGACTTAATTGGTAAGAAAGTATGGAAAATCTTAGATTTAAAGTGCTATGATAAAGAAGGTAATTTTGGAAATTATGTTAATGGAAAAATACAGGGCACACCATCACCTAATGTGAATAAGGAGGGAGTATATCAAGAAGGACTACTTAAAAAAGCGGATTTTGAGGCACGAATGGCAGAGAGTGAAAGGGAAGGAACAAAAAGTGCTTTCTGGATCTCAATAATTACTGGAGCCTTTACCGGTATTTTTACCGGTCTTATTTCTAGTTTTGCTATTAACTATTTATTTGCAAAGGAAATTCACAGGAAAGAAGTGGTAGAAAAATTGAAAAGTTTTTTTAGAAGAAAAAAGCCCTGAACCTTGCATGTTTCTCTAACTATCTTGTAGGATGTCTTTAGTTTTCGAGGTTTGTTCTACATAAAAAACCTAACTGAGTATTTTTCTGTCTTCTTCTCGGGCTTGCTTAATGTTTTCTGAGAAACCCCAAGCGCATGCCAACGTGTTTACCCTTTCTTCTTCCTTATCCCTATTCTTTAGTCCAAAAGGGAATGAATCAATTACATGCGCAAATTCATGAGCAATAATCCCTGTTACTGCTCCTTCAGAATATTTATTAATAATTTCAAGATTAAAAGTAATCCGAAACATATAAAATTTAAGTTGGTTTGTCCATGCAGGCTTGTTACACGGATCTGTTTGTACATATCGGTATGTGGCTAATTTAGAAATTCTCCAATAGACACATTTCGGAAGCCTGCTTCCAATTTCTCTAATTCTTGTTTCTACTCTTTCATCTGAATGCATAACGATGGGTACTTGTTCATTGCCATTTAATTTTATCGTTTTTTCAATTCTATGTTCCCTTAATTTTGTTTTGAGAAATTGTACTCTCTCTTATTCTGAGAGATTCAACAACTGTTTCTGTTATCGCTCCTACAAAGAAACCTTTATATACTTATTCATATCAATTAGTTATTAAGGGATAACAATTAATTATCATCATGTCAAGAACAATGGTTAAACATAACATCAGTCATTCTCCGACATTGAAGACTATTCAGATGGTCGAGAAAACAATGGAAAAAATGGATCGGGGATATTTTAGTGTTGCTGACCTGAAAAAACATCTTCCAAAACAAGTGAATCATACTACTTTGATTACGATTCTTGAGTTTCTAGAAAAAGAAAACAAAATCTATGTTGGTATTAAGGGCATGTCTTGGATTGGAAACCCTTCACCAAAACTTGTTGAGGCAGTAAAAAGAGGGTACCGCTATCCCGAAGATTTTCCGAAAATTTCTGAGAAAGGTATTTTAAGGTAAAACAGTTACCTTTTGGGATGTTGAAGACTGCGAGAATTACTTTTTCAGACGATGCGGAATCGTGTATCAGAAGGCTTTCAGAGCTTTCTGAAACTTCAAAAGTATATCAATCAATTTTGAATTCAGTTCAAACCAAATTGTCTATTCTTCAGAGTAATCTACAATATGGGGATCATATCAAACAATCACTTGTTCCTCAAGTCTATGAGATGATTTACGGAGTAAAAAGCCTTTATCGTGTTGAACTCTCATCATTCTGGAGATTATTATATACTCTATTTCCGGGTGAAGATTCTGGTCAGGTAGTTGTATTTATCGTTGACATTCTCGATCACTCTACTTATGATAAAAAATTCGGCTATAGAAAAATGTAAATGAAATTCTTCGTTCTATTCGGAAATTAAACAATTTGGAATGCAAAATGCGTAAATATTCTATTTATGTTGAAGTTTATTCAAAGATATTGTTTTTCTTGCGGAATTTTCTTAGGAGAAGTTATTAACAAATAAAAGAAATAATAGCCTACGCCAGCGTAGGCAAACCGGGTAACGCCGCTTGGCTCAGAACCAAGTACCTGAGAAGGTTTCGGGGTTAAAAAGCTTTTCGGTTTTTCCGAGGTTGTGGATATCCCCGCGCTGGCGAATTTAAACAAGCTTTTTATGATCAGGCAAATCGCTTCCTTTATAGAATACTGGGACGAAAGGAGCGAGGAGTCTGAGACTTCTTGCATCTCTTCTTTTTAAAGCATCAAGCACAATTTCTTTAAAGCCGCTACTCACTATTCCTTCATCGTAGAGAATACCTACGTAAGGAGCCATTTTTGCTACTTGCGTTAAATCATATTCATTAGCGCCTCTTATTTTTTGAATCATCGCATGTGATACTGTTGGTCTGTCCTCTGGTCTAACGATTTGTAATAAATACTCAATAGGACCATAATGATCCATAAATCTACCAAAAGTTCTTTGCAGCCTCTCGAACAAAAATGTTTCAGTTGGAGTAGTGTTTGCATCTAGGACTCTTGAATCTAACCCGTGTTTTCTCAGCAATTCCAGACGAATATATGACTTGGTCTCATCATCTGGAATATATGACAACCACGAACCAACTTGCTTCGAAACTTCTATTACATCACCATATACATTTTTTGCTGTTTCAAGAGTGGCGTCTACAACTTCCCGCAATTGATCAAAAACTTCTCTTTGGGTAATCCCAAGAAAGCCAATTGTAGAGTCAAATTCACCAAACCTTTGAAATGACCAAGAATTAGCTCCTCGTTCTGTTCTATTTAATTGAACAACATCAGCTAAATGACTCTCCCATTTTTTAATTCGTTCAACATATACTCTAAAATCCTCTAATGGGATTATGTGCATTGCTGAAGTCACAAAAATGCAATGGTATGATGTTCCTGTCAAATGGGCTAAACGATCGGAAATATCGGGATCTTTCGTTCTGTCACGAAGCGCATGATCCATTGCTTCACTCAGAAATAAATCCAATGCTACTCTTCGACCAGGATCATATCTCTGAGAATCACCCATTTCCACGTGATATCCAATCGTGTCTTGCATTGCATCAATCAACGCAATAATGACTTTTTGTCGAGAACCAAGATGAAGAGACGCCGCAACTGGTTTTTCTATTGCGACTGCTGAAACTCCCGTCATCAAATACTGTCTTATTTCTGGACTATTCCAAATAGCGACACCTTCAGATGTAAAATTTTTACTCCCGTAGGTCAACCATTTTATTTGAGCGAGGGCAACTAATTCCAATGAAGCCTCATGAAGAGAATGAGCATGACAAAATGATTCTACGTCACTATATCGTCCATTGTTGACTGCATCTTCTAATTGAATACTCTCGAGTTCGAGTCTCCAATATTCCATTCTGCTCAGAAAGCGCAATTTATTTTTTAACTTTTGTATCTTGGAGACTCATCATCACAATCTTTTTATAGACACTTAATTCCCTGTATGAGATGGACTGGGGGAAATTAAATCGGTTGCAGAGTATTTTTCATCCTACATCGGGAAATACAGTTATGCTTGCGATCGATCACGGATATTTTCAAGGACCGACAACTGGATTAAAAAATCCTCAGGAAACAGTCAAAACTCTTCTTCCATACGCAGATTGTTTGTTTGCGACAAGAGGAATTGTGAGAACCTGTGTTGAAGAAAATACGCGAGTTCCTTTATTTTTACGTGTTTCTGGTGGTCCATCCATTCTTGGAGAATTATCAAATGAAGACGTTACTGTTTCCATGAAAGACGCTGTTCGATTGAATGCTGCAGGTGTAGGATTATCTATTTTTGTGGGCGCTCAAAATGAAGACAGAACGGTGAGCAATTTGGCAAAAGTAGTGAACGAAGCACAAGAATATGGAATTCCTGTTTTAGCAATTACTGCTGTCGGCAGAGATATGGTGAGAGATGCACGCTATTTAGGATTAGCGTGCAGAATTGCGGCGGAAATTGGTGCAGATATCGTAAAAACATATTATTGTGAGCATTTTGAATCTGTTGTTAAGAGTTGCCCGGTTCCTATCGTCATTGCGGGCGGAAAGAAAATTCTAGAGAAAGATGCACTACAAATGGCACGCAATGCAATCGATGAAGGTGCCGTTGGTGTTGACATGGGAAGAAATATTTTTCAATCAGAGAGTCCAACGGCAATGATTCAAGCGGTAAGAAAAATTGTTCATGAAGGAGCAACCGTTGATGATGCCTATGCATTATTTGAAAAATTAAATGATCATAAACCATTAGCATGAAAGCAGTGATGTATTTTAATAACAAAGATAATCGAATCGTGGAGATTCCGCAACCAATTCTAGGACAAAGAGAAATTCTCGTCAAAATTATCTCATGTGGTTTGTGCGGAAGCGATGTTGCAGAATGGTATCGAATGAAAAGCGCTCCTTTAGTATGCGGCCATGAAGCAGCAGGAGAAATTGCACAAGTAGGAAATCTGGTACACGATTTTAAGGTTGGTCAGAGAGTATTTCTTGCTCCAAAAGCTCCTTGTTTAACCTGCAGTTTTTGTCAAAAAGCAAAATATGCCGTGTGTAACAATCCCTCTCGCTATTCTCCTGGCGGATTTTCAGAATATGTTCTTGTTCCAGAATCTCATCTTATTGCCGGAGTCTATCCTCTTCCTGATTCTCTGTCCTTTGATCACGCAACATTTGTTGAACCATTGGGATGCGTGATTCATGCACAGGAGTTAGCACGTGTTGATGTTGGACAAACTGTTTTAGTGATCGGTGCAGGAATGTCCGGTTTATTACACGTTAAATATGCAAAATGGAAGGGAGCAGTCGTTCATGCTATTGACATCTCAGAAGAGCGAAAACAAATAGCATTACGCATGGGTGCTGATAGTATTCATCTTCCTGAAAAAGCGGATGTGGTTATCCTCAGTACGGGAGCATTGTCTGCGATTGAACAGGCGTTTACGACAGTAGCAAAAGGAGGAAGTGTTATTTTTTTTGCAGTTCCTTCTCCTGAAAAACAGATTATTACTCCATTAAATGAGTTCTGGCAAAAAGAAATTTCGTTGATTACTTCCTATTATTGTGGTCCGCCTGATCTGAGAGAAGCATTAGGATTGCTTGAATCGAAAGAGATTACGGTAGAGGATCTTATTACTCATCATCTTTCTTTAGATGAGATTCAGAAGGGATATGATTTAGTGATAGAAGGAAAGAATTCTCTCAAAATAATTATCCATCCTCAACAATATCTGCAATCATTGGAATCAACCGCTTCCAATTAAAAACCGTTACCGCTTTTCTTCTTCCATTCTGCTGCAATTTCCTGAGCAGCTGTTTATCAGCAAGAAGAATTTTAATCTTTCTGGCCAAATCTTGTTCATCTCCTGGTTTAAAGAAAAGAATATCTTTTTCTCCGTGGGCAACTTCTTCAATGGCATCAAGTTTTGATGCAACAACTGCGGTTCCTGATCCCCAATATTCGAGTAATTTTAATGTAAGCACTAAATTATTTGGAAGAGTATCTGGACGGGTAATTAATCCCATTTGTGCCCTTTCCAAATACTGTTTCATTTCTTTGTAAGGCTTCCATCCCAGAAGATGAACATTCCTTAATTTTTTATGATCGATAATTGCTTTTACTCTATTCAGTTCCTGACCTGATCCAATGAGCAAGAAATCTGCTTCTTTGATATAATGCGCAGCTTTCGGGATTAAGTGAACGCCGTCTTGCGCATCCATACCTCCATGATGAATAATAATAGGGCGTTCTGTTTTTAGTTTATGAGATGTAAAATTCTTTACTTCAACGCCATCGTAAACAACATGGATTTTCTTTTCTTTAATGCCTTTTGCAACTAAATGTTTTTTCATATGATGAGATACCACGATAACTGTTTTTGCTTGGTTGAAACAATCGTATTCGAGAGAGGAAAATAGATCGAGCATCATTCCAGATTGTTTTGTTCTCATGTATTCAGTGTGAATATCCGTTGCATCAAGAATTATTTTCCGTTTGAAGAATTTGGTATAGTACATGATTGGAATGCATGCTAAGGCATTGTGGACAAAAAATCGGTCATAGTCTCGATATTTTAATAATTTCAAGAACAATTGAGAGGAGAAATACGCAGAGCCGAATAACGCACTTTTTTCTTTGGACGGATGATACAGAGCATCAACGGGAATTCCTCCTATGCTTTTTTTGTCTGAAGGGGCGAGAATGAGAACCTCATGGCCACGTTTTTTGAGCTCGAGAGCAGTTTTCAACGTTCTCAAACCACCGCCACCCCGGATGGGTGAAATCGGATCATGGGTTGCAACAATAATTCTCATGCAGAATGAGGTGACTTACTGGTATATAAATTTGGTG
This sequence comes from Candidatus Woesearchaeota archaeon, assembly GCA_023255615.1. Classification (GTDB taxonomy): domain Archaea; phylum Nanobdellota; class Nanobdellia; order Woesearchaeales; family JACQSR01; genus JACQSR01. The sequence continues at coordinate 3,742 of JAHFLI010000013.1, read as the reverse complement.
AATTATTCAGTACTTCGGCAAATGAGCGTCAATAAATAAAACCAAAACGATCTGTGTTATTCTAAGGAGAGATTATTAAGGCCGTAAACGAACTTTCAAAAACTTTGACTTTTAGAAAATCAAAAAATTGCAATTATCAAGAACAATGACTATCATAAATACATTATCCGATATCAAAAGAAACGCTGAAGAGAACGAAAGCAAATCTTTTTTTAACAAATCTATGTTCTGCAAGTTATTTTATATTATCTTGTCCGGATTCAAGAACCTTAACATCATTTGGATCAATATCTTTCTTTTTCTTGATATAATTTAATGTCTTGTTGGCATCTTCTGCAATTATTTCTTTGACATGATGAGATTCTAGTGCCAGCTGTTCAAAATTAAACACTTTCTGTATGCTGCTAAATTGATTAGCGTTCTTAAATGCAATTTTAAACGCTGAAATTGGAACACTTGAATCTGAAGGATACACTTTTTCAAGGTCTGAGGCAGATATGGCTTTCCAATAACCATAATCTTCTTTATTGAATAAACGGAATTTATTGAGTGGGTTCGTTTTTATTAATGATAAAAATGCGGGGTTTGGTTTGAACTCTGTTCTTTTTTCTCCAATAGAGTTTAAGCCTACACCAAATCCGAGAACATCTTTTGCCGGAATAATGTCTTTCACTTTGTTTACTCTTATTCCTACGTTGTGACCGTGAATATAACACGAATCCAAAATTTTCATCTTGTTTAATGTTTTTAATACCTTAAAAATACTCATTCTCGAACTTATCGGATTTGACCCTTCCAGATCCAATGCAAATGTATTAATGCCTTTGCTTTGGTAAAATTCAAGTAAATTTGGAACATTTTTACGTGCAAGTTTAGGAATAATTCCCATAATTGGCTTATGATTTAACTGCTCAACACTTTCTATTGCTTTTTCAAGATATTTTTTATAATCCTCGTAAGACATAGGAGAATTCTTTGAGTCATTAAATTTACTTATTGTAGGTAATGTTGTTATATCAGAGTTGCAATAGGCCAAGTCTGTCAGGAATTCAATCTCGTCATTTTTTGGAAGTCTTGGCTCACTAAAGTCCAAGAAACAAAAAGTTGCTGTTTCTGGTTTAATCTTACTCTTTTGTTTATTGAAAAATGACTCAATTTCTTTATATTTGTCAGAATCTTCATCAGCTTCTTTGATTTGTTTTGCACTGAATCTTTTAAAAATCTCATTTAATTGTTTGGCTTTATCATTTAATGGACTTGCTACACTGAGTTTGTCCAGAGGAATTGTTTTAGTCGGAGTTAAGATACTTTTATCTGAAATGAACTTGATTTTTTGTGTTTTATAAAGTGAGTTTGGATCCGCCTCCAGTGTTTTTACCTGTGTTGCGACGCTCATTTTACACGATTAAAATCAATTCTGAATTTTGATTTTTCCATTTCTTGTTTACATTGATTAAATATTTGTTCATCAATATGGCCTTTCTCTTTTAATGTTTTTAGCAAACCATATGTTCCTGTGAATTTTATGCCTAATTTGGATGCAGTTTTTCTTGCATTTCCATCATCTAATATCGCATAATACCTTTTCCTATCTTGTTGGAGTTTAAGCGCAGTAAGGATGACTGAACTTTCTCCAAGACCTAATATGGGGTATCTTGTCCTAAACACTTTAAGTTCTTGTTCAGTTATTAAGTTGTTTATTTTTATATTACCTTTTTTGATTTCTGGGCTTATAAGTTTATCTGTTTTTTCATTTTTCTGTAGTTCCTTATGGATTTGTTCTGTAATAACTATTTGATATCCTCGCTTCATCCAGTCCATTAATATGAACGGTCTGTTTATTTCTGTGAATACACAAACTATACACGAAGAATCAGCTAGCTTCATTTTTCTACATCTCTGATAAATCTTTCCAGGGGTTCTCCTGCAATTTCGGCAGCACGTTGAACACTGATCTTCTCTTTCTTGTAAAGCTTCAAAGCCACTTGCTTACGATTCTTCATGATATTATCAAGAACTAACGATTCTTCGGTAAATTCTGGAAAGGTGAAGTAGATGAAAGTTAATATTTCATCATCATTTAGGTCGTTTAGTAAGTTCTTAAATTCTGAAATCATCTCAAGCCTTTGCTTAGGAGTTTTCTGTTCTAATCTTTGGGAGATTTGTGAGCCTAATTTTGAAAGGGACATTGCACTTCCGTCCTTAACGACAATTTCATCAAGTTCTAGCTCAGCTAATTGCTCTTTTGCATTTTCACTATAAGGGCCATAAAAGTCAGAATTAAATGATGCTTCCTCACTTACTACTTTGATATTTTTGGCTATGAGAAACAGTTCTTTTTGAAACCAGGTTTTTCCTTTAATAGATTCCCCCTTATTTGCAGATAGCAGTAGGACTATGTACTTCTGTAATTCTGACATATCCTCAATAATATCATCTACTTCTACCATTACCCTATACCATATTCATACATAAGTTTGATCCCATTTAAATATCTCACCCAGGCATGTCCAGTGAATATAATCTTTTTCTATATAAAACAGTTAGACTCATTTCATACCTCAAAAGCTTCCTTAAAACTGCTTCCATCAATAGTTCGGAATTATTTTTATTTTCCTTAACTCTTTCTTCTAATTCTTCAACAAGGTTCATCAATTGTTACTAATGTGGATTTAATTATATTTTTTATCTAATAACCACCCGATCACACCACCAATTAAAGCTCCAGGCCAACCTGCATATAGTCCACCGATGACTGATGCGAGTATCGTCAGAATATTTATTGTTTCAATGACCTCTTTTAAGGTAATCATTTTTTTATCACCTGCCAAATCACGAGGAGAAGTGAAACTCCCGTTGGAAACAACCAGGCTGATGTTTGATTTAAATCCCTGCAATCACAGGATAAGGTATCCCACATGATTTTGAATATGATCAAAGAAGTAAAAGTAATAATCAAAAGTAAGTAAATATAACCCTTCTTCATATGTAACCTTCTTGCAATTTACACTTTTTAAACCTTTACCAGAGTCGCCTCTTCTGGGTCATAGATCCCGACCTTTCTTTTTCCTTATGATATCCAGAGACGATGAGAGCAGAAATGACCGTCTAGATTGCCAGTTGCCAATCAACTGTTATTGGGCTGTTAAGATAAAGTCACTAAATTGGTGCAAATTTCTTCAGGTACAGATAAATTTATTTACTTCATACCTGAATACACATATGTGAAGTGTAAACATTGTTCAGGTAAAAACTTTCTTAAAAATGGTTTAGAAAAAAATGCAGGTGGAAAATCCAAACATTATAAACTTTTATTTCCCTTTTAACCAACTTTTAATATACCCTCTAACTTTTTGATTAGTTGCGTAAAGAAAAACTCCACCTAGACCAATTATAGAAGACGCAACATATGCTGGGACTTCCCCAATTAAAGATTTTATAACTAAATATACAACGACTATCATAATTATTGCAACAATTACCAATCTACCAATATCAATAATATCTTCACTTAATTTTCGAGTTTCTTCGCTCACTTTTACTCCAACCTAAATCCAAATAAATCTCTCATTTCCTCTTTCATTTTTTTGTCAGACTCTTCAAATTTAAGCTGTTCTTCTGTTTTAGTAGATCGATTAGTTCTTGATCCTTCTTTTTTTGGTTCTTCTTTAAAAATCGATTTTACATCATCTTCGGCAGTTTTTCCAAAAAGCTCTAATGCAAGTTTCTTATTTCTTTTTTC
>JAHFLI010000083.1 GCA_023255615.1 Candidatus Woesearchaeota archaeon | reverse complement strand
TAAAAAAGGAAAAGTCTCGCTCGAGGAAGTGATGATAGAACTCGGTAAACAAGAAATAACTTCCGTTCTTATTGAGGGCGGCAATCAAATCAACTCCTCTGCTCTGCGAGAGAAGATTGTTGATAAAATACTTTTATTTACTGCACCAAGACTCATTGGAAAAGGAATCGATGCGTTTGGAGATTTGGGTATTAAAACTCTCGATCAAACGATCAATCTCAAACATATGACCACAAAAAAACTCGGACACGATATTTTAGTGGAAGGGTATTTATGAGTCTTCAAGAGGCCGTTGTTGCTCTCAGAAAAGGAAATTTCATCATTCTTATTGACCATGAGAAACGAGAAAATGAAGGTGACCTTGTTCTTGCAGCTGAGAAACTTACTCCCGAAAAACTGAATGGTCTGTTGACTATCGCACGAGGAGTTTTGTGCGTGCCTCTGACCGCAGCTCGCGTAAACGAATTAAATATTCCAATGATGGTTTCCTCCTCAACAGATAAATTTTTTACTCCCTTTACGGTATCCGTTGATCATCGAAGTACTAAAACAGGAGTGTCCGTCAATGATCGAATCACAACGATTAGGGCATTGATTCATCCTCACTCAACATCCGATGATTTCTTGCGCCCGGGACACGTCTTCCCGTTACGCGAACATCAGAAAGGACTCAAGGGAAGGCAAGGACATACTGAAGCGTCGCTTGAGTTGATGAGGCGGGCATCATTATACCCTGCGGCAATTATCGCAGAAATAATGGATGAAAAAGGAAATATGGCCAACATCTCATATCTAAAAAAGATCGGAAAGAAATACAAGGCACCTCTTGTTTTTATTGATGAATTGATGGCACATGAATGAGATACTAGCAGCACTTAAGAAAATTGTTCCTCTCGAAAAGATCGATGTAGAAATTCCTCCTGATCCGCAGTTGGGGGATTATGCATTTCCCTGCTTTCCACTGTCTAAACTCTTAAAGAAAAATCCCCAGGACATCGCTCAGGAATTATCAAAAAAGATTGAGCTACCATCTTCTGTTGAGCGCGTTGAGGCAAAAGGACCCTATCTTAATTTTTTTCTTAAGAAAACAGATTTAGCTCGGAACGTTATTGAATCGATACGTAAGGGAAATTACGGAAAGGATATTCAAGGGAAAACAGTGATGGTAGAATTTCCCTCTCCAAATACTAATAAACCCTTGCATCTCGGCCATTTACGAAATATTTTTTTGGGAATGGAGGTGTGCAATATCCTTCGATTTCTCGGCAATAACGTCATTGTCTCAAATCTTATCAACGATCGAGGAATTCATATTTGTAAATCAATGCTTGCCTATAAAAAATGGGGGATGAACAAAGAACCCGATAAGAAATCAGATCATTTTGTGGGAGATTTTTATGTCCTTTATAGTTCAAAAGAAGACAATATCCTCAAAGAAGAAGCTCAACAAATGCTCCTAAAATGGGAACAGAAAGATAAAGAAACACGAGCATTATGGAAGAAAATGAATCGTTGGGCTCTCACCGGTTTTTCTCAGACATTCAAAAAAGTCGGCTATACATCTGATAAGACCTACTATGAAAGTATGCTCTATAAGAAAGGGAAAGAGATTATTAAAGATGGCAAAGCAAAAGGAGTATTCTATAAAACAGAAAAAGGGGCTATTGCCATTTCTCTTCAAGGTCTCGGCGAGAAGATCGTTCTGCGAGAAGACGGTACTTCAGTGTATATAACTCAAGACATCTATCTTGCGTATAAAAAATTTTCCGATTTTAATCTTAATCAGTCTATTCATGTTGTTGGCTCAGAGCAGGAATTTCATTTCAAAGCATTAATTGCAACACTCAAAAAATTAGAATTCAATCACGCATCGGACGTGTATCATCTCAGTTACGGAATGGTCTTTCTTCCAGAGGGAAAGATGAAATCGAGAGAAGGAATCGTTGTCGATGCTGATAATATTATTGAAGAAATTACCTCACTGGCATTAGAAGAAGTAAAAAAAAGATATCCTACACTTTCAGATAAAGAACAAAGAAAACGAGGAGAAAAAATCGGTCTTGCTGCCTTGCGTTTTTTCCTCCTTAAATCGGATGCAAAAAACTCTATTCACTATGATCCAAAAGAATCATTATCATTTGAAGGTGAGACGGGACCATACATTCAATATACTTATGCTCGACTTTCTTCTATTCTCCGAAAATATGGGAAAACAATTCCGACCGATATTAATTTCTCTCTATTATCCTCAGAAGAAGATAAGAAAATTCTAAGAATACTCTCTGATTTTCCCTCAATCATAAAAGAAGCAGGCGAACAATTTAAAATTCATCTTATCGCACGATTTCTGCTAGAACTTGCTCAAGCGTGCAATGAGTATTACCATAAATATCCTATTCTGAAAGAGGAAGAACAATTGAGAGATGCGCGAATAATCCTTTTTTATTGTGCTCAATCTGTTTTAAAAATTGGTCTTTCTTTAATGAACATTGACGCGATTGAGAAGATGTAAGCTACGCTTGGAGTATCGGGAAGACAGAACTCAGAGTGAGAATTTCTTCATCGACACATTCAAGCGAAGTTTTCAACGTTTTGAAAGACGTTGAATCAACATGAAGAATTAATGGAACATTCCCCCCTTTCCCTCGTTGAAGGACTTGGAGAATATTAATTCCTCTGTCTTTGAACACTTGCGTAATGGCGTTTAACGTTCCTGGTTTATTTAACGCAGTAAAATGAATGTAAAATTCAGAAGACACTTCATCGTCAGAAAGGATTCGTATTCGAGAATTTCCAAAAAAAGTGATCGGACGATACGGTTGTGATAACAACGTAGAGAGATTCAAAAGATCACTCACTACTGCAGATGCTGTTGGCATTCCACCAGCTCCTTCTCCAGAAAGAGTAATGTGGCTTTTACCAGAAACATAGATGGCATTTCGATCATAATCAACATGTGCGAGAGGATGCTTTTTTGAAACAAGAGTAGGAGAAACTCGAATATCCAAACCTCCATTAAGCAAACGTGCTCGTGCAATAAGTTTTATGATATATCCCAATTCTGTTGCAAACATAATATCAGCATCAGTAACACGTGTTATACCGGTGATAGAAAAATGTTGAGAATCAATTTTTGTGGAGAATGCAATCGATGCGAGAATGGCAATTTTTTGTGCTGCATCATTGCCTTCAACGTCAAATGCTGGATTCGATTCTGCAAATCCCAATGTCTGAGCTTGACGAAGAGCTTCGTCGTAGGATGATTTCTCTTTACTCATTTTTGTGAGAATATAATTAGTCGTTCCATTAACAATGCCGATAACTTCATCTGTTTTGTTTCCGGAAAGTCCAAATTTTAGTGCTTGTATGATAGGAATCCCACCAGCAACGGCTCCCTCAAAAAATAAATACACTTTATGTTTCTGAGCAAGGCTTTCGAGCTCAATTCCATATTTGTCAATAACAGCTTTATTCGCAGTCACCACATGCTTTCCTTTCAAAAGAGCTTGTTTGATCAAGTGATATCCGTCGAGAGTTCCCATGACTTCAACGACAACCTGAACTGACGCATCATTGAGAATGAAATCGGCTGAAGTAGAGTGTGGATATGCTGTTGGAGTCCTCTTTCCCGTTTTGCTGACGGTCTTTACGACGGTAATTTTTTCTGAAATAAAAGGATCTTCAAGAAGAGTAAGAAGACTTCCACCCACTGTGCCAACACCAATGACCCCGATGGATATCATGAAGAGGAAGAATTTTGGGCATTTTATAAATGTATTCGACCATAAAGAACTTTTCAGACTTTTTAAGGACAATTTTTATAAATCAGGGTCTTTTGAACCATCCCATGAGTCTTTTTATCGATATCCTTATCTTAGTCATCTTGGTTGCGCTATCGGCCCTCGCCAACGCATCAGAATCCGCATTATTTTCTCTCGGACGATATCAATCAGAATTATTGTATGAAAAAGGAGCGAGGGGATCAAAAAATCTTAAAAAATTACTCGATGACCCCCATAAACTCCTGATTACCTTGCTCTTCTTTAATACATTGATCATGATCGGAGCATCGGCATTTGCGACCACGGTCTTTATCCGCTTTTTTGAGAATAATGTCGTGGGTATTACGACAGGAATCATGACTTTTTTTATTCTCATTTTTGGAGAAATCACTCCTAAATCTATTGCATTAAAGTATAATAAACAACTGTCATTATCTGTTGCGGGAATTATTCGATTCTTGCAAATAATCTTCTACCCATTTATCGCTATCCTCGATTTCATTCTTGATATTATTCATAAATTGTTTCGATTTAAATCATCAGTATCTGCACTTTCAGAAGAGGAACTCAAGGGGTTGGTGGCAATAAGTGAAAAAGAAGGGTCAATTAAATCAAGTGAGCGACGAATGATTCATAGCGTATTTCGATTTGATGATACTACTGTCGCTGATGTGATGACTCCTCGAACAAATATTATCTTTGCACAAAGTCAAATGACCTTACAAGAAATTATTCAACTCTCTATGGAATCTGGCCATTCACGATTTCCTGTGTACGATACTGATAAAGATAACATTGTAGGAATTATACACTTAAAGGACATTCTCAAGTATGTTCAAAAAGGAAGATTATCACATCCAGTCACGAAAGTGATGAAAAAAGCGTCGATATTTCCTGAATCAAAAAAATTATATTCTACTCTAAAGATTTTCCAAAAAGGAAAAGGTCATATGGCCCTCGTTGTTGATGAATATGGCGGAGTTGTTGGGCTCGTAACGCTCGAAGATATTCTCGAGGAAATAGTTGGTGAAATAGTCGATGAGTCAGAAAAAATAAAGCCTAAAATTGTCAGATTGAACAAAGGGACGTTCAGAATATCAGGTGATGCCGACATTAAGAAAGTCATCAAAAAACTTAACCTCCGTATTGAGAATGAACCCGATTATGATACTTTTGGCGGTTATCTTCTTGCTCAACTTGAACGAATACCTCACCAAGGTGAAGAAATAAAATTAAAAAATATATCGGTGACCATTGAAGAAGTGTTCAAGAATCGGATAAAAACAGTGCGGGTTGTAAAAAAGTAAACCGATACCTTTTTATAGACCTTATCGATCCAAAGCGACTATGGGACGAATTAAAACACAACTCATTAAACGAGTAAGTTTTGAAATTTATGAACGACATCCTGATGCATTTAATACTGATTTTGGACAAAATAATAAAAAAATTAGTCAGTTCGCTGAGTTTCGCAGCAAGAAAGTACGTAATTCAATTTCAGGATATATTACTCGATTGGTAAAAGCTAAAGCCAATGTCCGATGAACGAAGATAATAGCATTTACATTGGGGGGAAACCCTTCATGAACTACGTGACTGGAGTGGTCATGCAGTTTACGACGAAAGATGCAAAAGAAGTGATTGTCAAAGCACGCGGGAAATTTATTTCTCGTGCGGTTGACGTTGTCGAAGTGGCATCAAAACGATTTCTCGATGGAACTGTTGGTATCATTCATATCAACGTCAATTCAGAAGAGTTCCAGAATAACGAAGGAAAAAATGTTCGTGTATCAACCATTGAGATTACCTTAGGACGAAAATAAACGCTTCTTTCTCCGTTTCATCGGCTCTGTAGAAAGTAATAAATAACCCGAGCAGCCGTAAGGCTGCATGGGGATGGAGGTACAAGCTCCACCATGAAAGACAACACAACACTGGAAGATAAAGTTAAGCGTTTATGGAA
>JAHFLI010000012.1 GCA_023255615.1 Candidatus Woesearchaeota archaeon | reverse complement strand
GGCATGGTCACTACGGCTGCAGGGCTTGAAGAAGATGTGATTAAATGTATCAAGCCTTTTCATCTCGGAACGTTTGATGTCAAGGGAAAATTTCTTGCCGATGAGATGATTGGAAGAATTGGAAATATCTTTGTGCCTTATGATCGGTATACTTATTTTGAAAAATTCCTGAATCATTTTTTTCAACATATCCAATCACGAAAACAATTATGCAGTTATGAAATCACACAAGAAATTGGTTTCTTTATTGAACATGAGGCGAACACAAAAGATCATTACAAAGAATCCTTTCTGTATTGGGCATCAAAAAACAATATTCCTGTCTTTGTTCCGGGGATTACCGATGGCTCATTCGGTGATATTGCAACCATGTACAAACGAAATCATCCAGAATTCATGATTGATTCCGTAAAAGACAACGAAGTATTAACATCCTTATTAATGAATGTCGAAAAAGCAGGATGTATTATCCTTGGCGGTGGCATTGCAAAACACTTCTTGCTTAATGCAGCAATATTTCGAGATGGATTTGAATATAGCATCTATATGACAACGGCATCAGAATTCGATGGCTCAGATTCAGGTGGAAATCAGGAAGAAGCAATTACCTGGGCAAAAATAAAACCTGATGCAAAACGAGTCAAAGTTGTGGCAGACGCAACAATAGTATTTCCCTTAATCATAGCAAGTGTAAAAGACAAAATGAAATAGTAGTGTGCAGCTAATGCATTGTCAGCAGTCTCTCAATTAATTCTTTTCCATTCTCGCTATACACCATATTCTTCGATTCTCCTTTTTTGTCGCAAATCTTTGCAATATCGGGAATTACATCAACAATACCCCCTGTTCCCATCAGAATGCCAATTTTCTTCTGCAAATGAAATGCAAGGGTAAATTCATTCAAACTTCCAATTTGTCCGCCGATCATAATCACTCCTTCAGCTTCTGACACCAACGGATAATTTCGGCGAGGAATTCCCAAACCAGTAAATTCAATGCGAGAAAATCCGTCGATTGGAAAATGATAGGTTACGATATGTTCTTCTTGATCTTTTCCCGGGGAATATGCAACCACTGTTCCTCCTGCTGAAAACGCGCCTTTTGCTGCTGCATGAGGATATCCATGACATCCACCGACGAACAATTCGCACTTCCTTTTTGCTATTTCTTGTCCTAATTCAAACGATTTCTGTAAAATGCGTTCTTCGCAATCACGCGCTGCTCCAATAACTGCAATGTTCATATCAAGAAAAAATGAAATACGATATAAAAAACTAACCAAACTCAATACTATAAATGCGAACAAACGCAACAAGAAGAGCAGCAACCAAAGGTCCAACAATTGCACCAATGAGTCCGAACACCACTAAACCGCCGAAGAAAGAAAAGAAAATAACTAAAGGATGAACTCCGACTCTGTTGCCAATAATTTTTGGTTTTAAATACGTATCAATGTAAATAACTTGCACGGATTGAAGCACGAAAAAGAAAAGAGCCGCAATAATTCGGTTGTCAACGATCAGCGCAAGTGTCGCTGGAATAAAAATAATGGGCGTCCCCACCATAGGTATAAATGCAAATACCCCCATAAGAGTTCCCCAGAGTAATGGATTTTGTAATCCAAAGACCCAAAATAAAAATCCTCCAATCATCGCCACCATCAATGCAGTAAGAAAACTTCCGTATAAAATCCCTTGAACAATATCAACAATTTGACGCTTAATCGCCTCCCAATAATCTCGCTGCAGAGGAACTAACCGATCAATGCGGTGAGTAAATGAACCACCATCCCGATAAAGGAAAAAAAGAGTGACGACCATCGCGAAAATATCAATAATCGCACTGGAAAACGTTATCACGAGCTTTGTACTTTTTTCAAGAATATATCCTCCGACTTCCTGAAGTTTGAGAGAATATTTCTCAATATCTAATTTCCCCACAATGGATTCAATGCCGTGCACAATACGGCAGGGTGTTGTCGTATATCCCTCACAATGAGTGGGCAACTGCGTAATATATTCAAAATTCTTTGAGACTTCCGTGCTCATCCCAATCGCTTGATCAACAATTTTTCCTAAAAGAAAAAAGATAGGAATGAGAATAATCAGTAAAATCGCAATACACATCAACGAGCTTGCGACCGTATCATTTTTGACGCGCTTCTTAAGAAAATTATAGACGGGCAATGTAAGAATATAAACAAAAACAGCGATGAGAATAGCTTCAAGGAAAGGACTAATCACATACACAAAAAAACCGATAAGTAGACAAAGAAATGCAACAAAAGAATACAGTTTATAGTTGCGTTTGATCGTTTCCATGTTATCTCACATATGTGCAAAACTCTTCAGTTGCTCTTTTTATATCTTTGGCCTCGTAAATCGCTCTTCCTATAATGGCATGCCAGAAAGAACCAGCAGATTTTGCGTAGAGTTCAATGGAGCCTCCTTGGGTGCCGATTCCGGGTGAATAAAGAATAGCATCTTTTCCGAGATAATCTCTATACATTCTTACTTTTTCTGGATTATTTCCCGGAACGACAAATCGATTTACCTTCAGTTTTTTTGCAATATCAATAATCTCCCACGGTGCTTCATCACGAATAAACCCACCATCTTTCCCGAGATATGATTCGTGCGTCATCTCCGTTCCAACTATAACGCCGAGTTTCTTTTTTTGACATTCCTTTATCCATTCTCGCTCGGTAACAGGGCCAGCTTGCGGAAAAAGGATAACAGCATCAACTGATGTGCAGACGTGCGCAAATCGTTTTGCAGTAAACGGAGTATCAGTTGCCGCCTTTTGATGATCATAGATGATGGGCAGCGTAGTTACTTTTCTGATCTCCTTTTTAACTGCAGAAATACCAAAGGGAATAACCAATTCAAATCCAATTTTATATCCACCAACACCGTTTACATCGCACGTCTTTGCAACAAGATTTTTTAGGGCGCTAAGAGTATTAACGTCGCAACTAATAATAATACTTCTATCTCGTTTATTGATCATGAGAATTGCTTCCTCCATGATTGAACAAGAGAGAGATCACTTTTTTTAATGTATTTTCCCTTCACTGCTTCACGTAAAAGGAATTCAATATCAGTCAATGTTTGTAATTTCACGTGATGAGATTCAAAATCTTCACGAGCGACCTTAAATCCATAAGTGAAAAGAGCGACACAAACCAATACCTTTCCTCCTGCTCTTTTTATCTCACTAACAGTATACAATGAACTCTGTCCGGTGCTGATCAAATCTTCAACAACAACAACCTTTTGACCTTTTTTTAATTCTCCTTCAATGGTTGACGATGTTCCATGATCTTTTGGCTTTGCCCTCACATAAATCATTGGTTTTTTTAATTTCTGTGCAACAAAAGCAGCCCAGGGAATACCGGCAGTTGCCGTTCCTGCAATAAGATCACATCGCTCTTTTTTGATTATTCTTGAGAGTTCATTAACGATATAGTCACGCTCTTTTACGGTGGAAATAAGTTTCCGGTTATCAGTATATATTGGGGCCTTTATTCCGGATGCCCAAGTGAATAGCTGACGAGGTCGCAATAACACGGCTTTTCTCCTCAATAAGATCCGTGCAACCTCTGTACTAGTCATAGAGAGAAAATCGAGAAGGAAGTTTAAAAAGATTGTTATGGGAAGATATTTATATCTCACCAATGAAGAAGTGGTCATGAATGAAGAACGCCGAGTATTGCGCGAGTTTGTTCTCTTAGTCCTTTCCTCGACTGTTGGAGGGATTGTTTCTGTCTACGTGTATGATCTCTATCTTAAAAATCCAGAAATTCTCACTCATCTGGAAGTCGAGCAAGTATTCTCCATTATGGGCAAAGCGTCAGGATATATTATTGTTATTTCTCTTGCGCTGGCTATTCTCTATTTTGGTGCACAAGCAATGATTTTCATACTCAATATTTTAATGAAGCCCGTCCTGGAACCACGAGGGTGGTCCATTCACGATTTGTCACCAAAAAAGAATTTTAAGAAAATTACGGAGTTAAAAAAGATGACGATTACCGTCATATATCAAAAACATCCAGAGAGGTATAATACCCTTCTTCTGGTCATCACTTTTCTAGTGTATGCATCGACTTATTCTCCAGTCATCGCAGAACGATTCCCCGGTGTCCACGTCCTTATCTTTATTTTATTCATGTATTCTATTCTTTATTACGGATGGGAAGTGGTAAAAAAGAGTGAAATAGGAAAAAAATGGTTAAAACAATAATAGACTTATTCAATAACTTTTAACGTTCCTCTAAACTCATCAAGACTCGAATACTTCTTCTTTTTCATCATATGCTCAAGTTCTTTGACACATCGCTCAAAGACACTCGGACCTTCTTTGAGATAATGCGTCCCAATCTGAACTGCAGATGCTCCCGCGAGAATAAATTCAAACACATCAATGCCGCTTTTAATACCCCCACATCCGATGATCGCAATGTCTTTATTGAGAAGCTCATAAAATTTTCTCACATTTGCAAGAGCAGTTGGTTTGCAATAATCTCCTCCGATACCACCAAATCCCCCTTTGGGTTTGATCACTGTTTCCTCCTTCATAGCGTCGATGATCAATCCATTTCCCAAGCTATTAATACATGTCACAAAATCAGGTGTATGTTTATTGATGACTTTTGCCATCTGTTCAAAATGGACAAAATCAAAATAAGGGGGCAACTTCAATCCAAGCGGTTTACTACAGACGTCTTTCACGGAACGAATGAGCTTATCACTTGCATCAGCATCATAACCTATTTGCGGCTTTCCAGGAAGATTAGGGCAACTGAGATTTAATTCAATCATATCTAATTCCTGAATCGTAGAGAAGAATTTTATAATCTTGACGTTATCTTCAATCTTCATTCCCGATACCGACGCAATGACCGGTTTCTTGAATGTTGCTTTCAGAATAGGGGTATATTTTCCATATTCTTGGTATCCTTTATTGGGTAAGCCCATTGAATTGATGCTACCAAATTCATCTTCATAATATCGCGGTTCAGGATTCCCGTCTCGAGGCTCCAGCGTACAACTTTTCATCAGAATGGCAGAACTCTGAGAACGTCCGATCACCATCAATTCATCAAGTGTAACATCTTTAGGACCAGCAGCGTTGAACACCGGATGCGGAAATTTTACTTTGTTAATCTCAACAGAAAGAGTCATTCAAACATCACCTCTCGTCCCTGCGTTTTGAAAAATTGTCCTTCTTTGTATCCGATCATTCCGTTTACAATTGTCATTTCAACTGAGCCTTTTAATACCTTCCCATGCCACGGACTCCAACCACATTTTGATACGATCGTTTCATTTGATATCCTCGTTTTTTTCTTAGGATCAATCAATGTCAGATCAGCATCATAACCAACAGCGATATGCCCTTTTCCTTTCATTCGGAATATTTGTGCAGGGTTCTCACAGCATAATCGCTGAATATCAGTAAGAGTTAACTTTTGTGTGTGTGCTGCATCAAGCAATAGGGGAAGCATAGTTTCAATCCCGGGAACACCGTAAGGAGGAACCGAACTTTTTTTCTCCTCGATTGTATGGGGAGCATGATCTGTTGCAATCGTATCAACAATTCCTCTTTTGATTCCATCCCACAACGCCGCTTGATCACTTTTTTTGGCTAATGGCGGCTTCATACTTCCAAATCCCTTTAGTCTTTTTACATCGTTTTCCGTGAGAAATAAGTGGTGGGGAGCAACTTCAACATAGGCGTCACTTTTCTTCAATGCGTCAATCTCTATTTTTCTTGCGATATGACAGAAATACAATTTGTTTCCATTATGTCTATACTTGTGATATACATCAAGAACTGTTTGAACCGTTTTTCCTTCGGCATGAAATGCTGTTAATCGAGAATAGTTGATTACTGCTTTGAGCACATCGACATTATCAGTCTTCATATTCCCCGTCGTTTCATTCAAATACATTTTGACGGCAGCAATATTCTTTGCTTTTTTTATCTCTTCAATATTCGTTACTGATGTGCCAAAGTAAAATCCATAATTAACCGCACATTTTTTTGCCAATATCCTTTTTTCTTCGAGTGCTGCGACGGTGACTGTTGGTGGTTTCGTATTTGGCATATCAAGAAAGGTTGTTACTCCGCCTTTCAAAGCTGCGTTGCTTCCCGTTACAAATCCCTCTTTGTAGTCAAATCCCGGCTCTCGCATATGAACGTGACTGTCAATCAAACCAGGAAGGAGAATACTGTTCTTGCAATCAATGACGCGATCTGCAGCAGAAAACGTTCCTATCTTTTTTATTTTCCCTTCCTCAATAAGAACATCAGCAGAAACAAGTTTCCCTTTGTTCAGAATCCGACAATTCGTTAGTCCAAGGGTCATCAAAAAAGTAAAAGAACAACACAGTATTATTAAAGTTTTGGTCTGAAAATCCTTCAAACTCTTCGAAAATCTTTTGGTAGGGGTTTAAAAATGGCAACTTCATACTCATCCTTATGGTTTCATGGCATGGATATCTATTTACAAAAGCAGATACGTTTTGGAAGAACCTTAGACAGTTTTCATTCCATAACAGAACTGTCCTTGAGCTATTCTTTATTCTTATTTATTCTTTAGAACAGATAATACTCGTCTTGCTTTCTTTTAAAGTAGAAGATAAAAACAAGCTTACTCTCTTAGTATCTCTTTTTTCAATAATTGTTATAACAACCTTTTCATTTCACAAATTAGTAATGGAATCGAGAATTAAACTATTAGAAAAAGAAATAACGAGTGTGCTCGACAGAAAAAAAATATTGGTAAGCAAAATGAAGCTGATGGACCAAAAGTATAGGGAGCTCATGAGGAACTATCAAGAATGATTTCAAAAGGTTTAAATATAAAAAATACAATTATCAAGTATGACCAAAATGAAACGATCTGAATCAAAGAAGTTTGTGGAGCAAAATCGAAAGGAGTACGAAAAAGCGATGAGGGAATTTGAGACAGCGAGCGCTGAATTTGATACGATAATGAAGAGAATTCTTGATGCAATCTAATCTTATATGAAACGCGTGCGTATTATTGTTCACGGTTACGTTCATGGGGTGTTGTTTAGGGCAACAACGAAACAACACGCTGAACGACTAAATATAACGGGCTGGGCCAGAAACACCTCTGATGGCCGCGTCGAAATCATCGCGGAAGGAGATGAAAAAGCATTAAAAGAACTTATTGCATTTTATCATAACGGACCATCACGAGCACGAGTCGAGAAAGTAACTGTTTCATATTCAGAACCCTCCCGTGAATTTTCATCTTTCTCAATAACATACTGATTCTAAAGTTAGTAGCCACAAAACAAAACACTTAAATATATGTGGCCACTAACTATTGATATGGTCTTCATAGAGAAATTTACCACCAAAGGGAAATTGTACTTTCGCTTAGTCCACACCGTCAGAAAAGGAAATACCTATATTCATAAAACAAAATATATTGGAAAACAACGTCCTTCACGGGCACGGTTAACGCATTTAAAAAAGAAGTTCTTGAAATAATTAATGAAGAACAGGTTCAAATATCTCTCTTTGTCCGAATTTGATCAGATCGAAAAAAGAAAAAAAAATTATCAAGCAGAAATCAAGAGGTTAAGCTCATCAGAAAAAGAAAACTATCTGAAAGAGTTCATCATTCGTTTTACTTATGATAGCAGCAAACTATCAGGAGTTCGTATTACATTACGGCAGACATCCCTCATTCTCAAAGAAGGTATTATTCCTCGGGACATTAAGAGTATTAAAGCAGTCAAAGAGATAGAAAATCACGAAAAAGGAGCGTTGATGATCACCGCCTATAAAGGCCCATTAACCCTTTATTTTATGAAAAAACTTCATAAAGTACTTCTCTCTGGAATTGATGATCCTATTGCAGGAAAATTACGCTCAGAATTACAGAAAAACGTGAAAATTGCTGGAACTCCATATATACCCCCACAATGGGATTATTTGGAAAAAGAGTTGAAGAATTTCTTTCTCTGGTTTAAATCTGAAAACAGAAGACTTCATCCTGTTGAACTGGCAGCATTGACCCATCTCAAAATAATTTCACTGCAGCCGTTTTCTGATGGAAATAGCAGGTTGTCCCGCTTGGTGATGAATTGGATCCTGTGGAAAAAGAATTATCCTATGATCGATATCCCCATAGAAGATCTCGAACAGTACTATGATGTATTAGATAAGTACCAAATTGAAAAAAAAGAAAAGCCATTTGTTGACTATATCAAGAAGAAATATCTCGAGATAAGTTAGTAGCCACGAAAAAAATAGAATAAATATATGTGGCCACTAACGTCAAGGATAAATAGTTCGCGATGCTCTTTTGCAATCACACTTAAACGATTTCCAATAAACCGATGAGAAACGTTTTTGTTGATAATGGAACGGTTAAAAACATTCTGAAAAATCTCGTCTATTTCTCTGACTGCAGCTTTATCCTTCCATAGTCTACTCAAAATCAGCCGATAAATTTATATAGGACTATCCCGAGAAAACCCTAATCATAATCAAAAGGAGGATGTGAGAATGGGACGAGTATGGAGGGACGTAGGGATAAGCAATTCAATGAGAAGAGGGGACGTGAGTTTTGAAAAAGCCAAGAAGGATTTTCTTTCTAAAAATGCTAAAAGAATAAATCAAGCTATCGGGGAGGCAATTAATGGGGACTCTTTGGAATTGGAAGCTATTTATCGTGAAATTCGATTAATGTCAGCTATGGCGGTTGCTGTTATTGATGGAATTAAAAAACATCCGGAATTGCGGGCGTATTTCAGAGAAAATCAAGACGTCCATAAGGAACTTCAGAAATACGGAAGATCACTTCAAGACGTATCTCGGGCTTTGCATGAAAGTTCAAATGTGATCTTCAAGGAAGCCGAAGAACTGGGACATATCTAAAACTCCGTCAGCTTTTTGGTGACTTCACGCAAACCGATGAGGGTGGTATTTCCTTCACTGCCCCCTTCTGTTTTTGAAACGGAAATAAATTTGCTTTGTTCTAATTTTTTAATTCTGCGCTGAAATGTTTTATAGGCACTTTTTCCACCATGATCTTGGTAATCTTTAAACAGTTCTCCAATTTTCATTTGATCCGCTTTCACCAAATCAAGAATTTGTTTCTCATCATCACTTAAACAACTTTCTTCGTGAATGGTGTAATGGCCGAGTTTCGCCAATGCTTCTCGTGCATCGTCAAGGGTAACTTTTCGCTGCGACTTGTCTTCGGCAATTGTCGTCGCTTCTTTCAACAAATACAATCCAATACGAACGTCTTCTAATTCAGCGGCTTTCTGCGCTACTTCATTGAATGCATCTTCACTCCAAATGCCCTCAACAAACGCATACTGCATTCTCTCGCGTAAAACTCCCTTCAATTCTTCAAAGGTATATGGTTGAAATTCCATCACTTCAGCAATCAAGCGTGATTTTAAGCGTGTATCAAGATCGTCATACCACGATTTATAATTCGTAACCATCACGATACTTTTGCGATAGATTTCTTCAAGTACCATGTACAACACATCTAAATCTTCTAACTTATCAACTTCATCAAACACGAACACCGCGCCTTTCTTGTTGAAACGATCTCTCACAATTCGAAACAACTCATCTGTTTTTTTATTATGTGTTAAACGATAATCAAAATGCTCGCACATCTCAAGAATAATCTTATAGGAAGAATTTTTCTGCCAGCAATTAACATAAAACGTATCTACTTCGTCATAATTCTCCAGCTCCCATAGCACGTGCTTCGTTGCAACTGTCTTTCCTAATCCTGGCTTTCCATAAATAAGCATGTTTTTTCCATTACGTTCCGCAAACAGCGGCTTCACACAGCTCGCAATCTGTTTCTGATGTGCTTCACGATAAGGAACCACCTTCGGCTGAAAAGAAAAATCAAGAGCAATCTCATTCTTAAACAGACTTTCCCCTTCCTTCAACATCTCATCAAACACACCCATTTTCACTTTTTGAGATGTTTTGATGGTATTTAAACGTTATTGTTCAATCAACAAAAGCAGCGCACAAATGGCGTACAAATAATATAAATTAGCTTTTTCTTTGATCTCGAATGAATGTTACCTATTCCCTTCACGCTCGTGAAGAAATAAAAGAGCGAAAGATTGAGAAAGTAGGGGTAGAAGAGACGGTAAAATATCCTGACAAACTAACAAACAAGGGAACCAAATACTACGCAATTAAAAAATTAAATGATCATCGATTAAAGGTTGTGTATATTAAAGAAAAGTTTTATAAGGTTATAACAACATATTACCTACAATGAAAATTCGCTATGACTCAGATGCAGACGCTCTATCTATTAAGCTGAGAGAGGATTCCATTCATCATACGAAAGAGCTTGATGAAAACACTATTGTGGATTATAACGATCAAGGAGAAATAGTTGCCATAGAAATCTTGTTCGTTAAAGAGCGAAATCCTGATTTATTAAAGAACGTTAAAGTCGAAGGATTTATTGTTGCATAGGAACTTCTTTGTTTCCAAGAGAAATAACTAATTACGCCTTTCTCATCACTCGTTGTCCACACTTCGGACAATATTCGACGAAATGATCAAGGGCAGATCCGCAGGAATGGCAGAATTTCACAAATCCGTGTTGGCGTTGCGGAGGTGTCGTTGGTGTTTTCCAAGAGATTGCAATTTGTACTATTCCGATGATAAGAAACGCAACTCCAATAAACAGAAAGAAAATAAATCCTTTTTTTCCGGTTTTTCGCTGAATCAAATATGAAAATATGGTGACGAATATACCTACTCCAAGATACAACCAACTAGGGATCTTTGCGATGGCCGATCACCTTTTTTCCATTCATATATTTAACAAGAACAGTAGGAATTTTTACCCGTCCATCTTTTTGTTGATAATTCTCGAGAATCGCGCGCAATGCTCGACCAGTTGCAACGGCAGTACTATTGAGTGTATGGACATATTCTCGCTTTCCTTCTTTCCAATATTTCAAATTCAATCCCACTGCTTGATACTCAGTACAATTAGAACAAGAAACCGCTTCACGGTATTCTTTCTCGCGCGGCATCCACACTTCAAGATCATATTTCTTGGCAGCAACAATACCAATGTCTCCTGTACAAATATTAACGATGCGATAAGGGAGTTTCAATTTCTGAAAAATTTCCTCAGCATTTGCAATCAATTCTTCATGAATCTTCCAACTGTCTTCTGGTTTGCAAAAAACAAACTGTTCAACTTTGTTGAATTGATGAACGCGAAATAATCCCTTTTCATCAATACCATGACTTCCAATTTCTTTTCGAAAACAGCTACTATATCCAACTAATTTTATGGGAAGTTTTTGTTCCTCGATAACATGGTTCATAAACATCGCAGCCATAGGATGTTCAGAAGTCGCAATGAGGTACAAATCATCATTTTCAATTTTATACATGACATTCTCAAAATCCGCAAGATCGGTTACTCCAGCGTAGGGCTCTCGACGCAGCATCAAAGGAACTTGAGTGAAAGTATATCCTTTCTTGACAAGTACATCAATTGCAAATTTCGCTAGAGCCATTTCGAGTAACGCGAGATCGCCGAACAAATAATAAAATCCTTTTCCAGAAACCTTTGCAGCGTCATCAAAATTTCCCCAGTTTTGCTGTTCAATCAATTCGCCGTGATTCAACATTTCAAATGTTGATTCGACAATTTTTCCCCATTTACGTTCCACTTTATTTTCAGAAGAATCTTTTCCAGACGGAACAGAATCATGTAATACATTAGGAAGCCGAGCAACGAACGCATCAATCTTTTCTCTGAGCTCTTTGGTCCGTTCTTCAGACTGAGCAATTTTCTCGGGCAATTTTTTTGCCTCAGCAATAAGGACATGTGCATCTTTTCCTTCTTTCTTGAGAAGATTTACTTTTCGAGAAAGTTCATTACGTTCAGCACGCATACGCTCGACTTGTACATTTAATTCTCTCCATTCTTTATCGTAGTCGAGAAACTCATCAAACTCTTTTAATTTAAGTGCATCCTGTCTTTTTGCAAGATTCTTTCTCACTTCCTCAGGATGTTCACGCACAAATTTAATGTCCAACATATAACTTGATATCCTCTCCACTGCTCAATGCTTCCGATAATCGTCGCCCATAGGGACTCTGTTTTTTTATTTTTATGACCCCCGTTTTTCCAGCTTTCGCTGTAAAGAGCAACTGATCATGAATAAAGATATCGACATCTTTACTTTGTTGTTTGATGTCCATCTCCAGCAACAACGCATTTTTTTTCATTCGTACTTCAAACGGCTGAGGAGTTCCATCCTTTCCACCTGAAGATACTGATGGCGTTGTAAGTTCCTGAACATCAATATGAACTCCTAAATCCTGCTCAATCTTCTCGATATTTCTTCCTTGTTTTCCAATAATAGCACCTATATCTTTTGGATTAACATAGACAGTGCATCGATCATTAGAGACAACCTTTACTTCAACCGTATCAGTATATTTTAACAATTCTTTTTTGATTTGTTCCTCGGCAAGTTTATGCGTGCCGCGAGATGATTCTTCTCTCACCGGAACAACAACCGTTTGTTCTCCGTAGGAATAAATTTCATATTCCGATTTTCCCGTTTCAAAATCATTGACCACAACAACAGGTCGTGCAAGATCTGCTTCCGTCATTCCGGCAGGAACTTTGACAAGCATTTCCAAACTCAATACACGATCAATAATTCCGTTTTTGATAAACACAACCGTATCAATAATCTGTGGTATAACCCCCATCTCTACTCTACCGATAAACCGTTGAATCGCGTCGATAGGATTCGTTCCATGAACAACACCAACCATTCCAACTCCTGCTAAACGTAAATCAGCAAACAATTTGAAATCATCCGTGTTACGCATCTCATCAAAAATGGTATAATCTGGTCGCGTTAAGAGAAGAATGTCGTGAATTTCTTGCGCATCTCCATGAGAGATGGAGTACTGAGTAATATTATCGGGCAAAATAAGATCCCTAGGGGCTTCAACTGTTTTCACAATTTTTTGTTTCTGTGCATAAAAATTACATAATGCTTGCGCAAACGTAGATTTTCCCATTCCCGGCGCACCTGCGACAAGAATACCTTCTGCCTGATCTCCGATTCGAGTTAATAACTTCTCGCTCATGGAATACTCTTTCAATTCCAGTTGCTTGACCGGTCGTACTGCAGTAATTTCCCATCCATCTGAAAATGGCGGTTTCGTAATCACAATCCGGAATCTCCCGAGCTGAATAATGGTACTTCCCGGTCGTTCAATCTCAATAAATGCATCACGCCGTAATTTAGCTTCTTCAATAATTTCCCGTGAAATATCTTGAATCTCTTCTTGCTTCAATTCTCCTTTCCGCAATTGAACAAAATCCCATTTTCCAGGAGAACCTTTTTTTCCATAAGGAGAAACTCCTTCGCGTAAATGCACAGACATCGTCGTCTCATCAAAAAATTTCTCGAGTTTTAATTTTCGTTGTACTTCTCGAGGTTCAATAAACAATACGTTTACTTTTCGTGCCTGAGCAACCCTCCAATGCACTTTATCTGAGGTAATGAGCGTTCCATCTTCTTCCCATGCAAGCTGCCGAATTAAGGCATCAATCTCACCTAAGGATGCATCGCGCAGTTCAAATGGTTTTGGCCGTGCTCCACTAAACTTAATCTCAAAATTTCCTTCTGATAATTCTTGCAAGCGTTTCATCTCATCAAGTCCCAAAAATCCAACTGCTTTGTTGAGATTTGCCTGATGTTCAAGTTCAGCAAGAATGGCTTCGTGAATCAACAACGTTCCTATATCGATCTCTTTCCGTTTTATTTTTTCAGAGACTAATCCTTCAATAAGAATAGACGTATCTGGGATGAGCTTCTCGATCTTCTGCATGAATCTCTATCTAATAAATACCTTTATATATCTTTTTGTATAGAGAATACTCACAAAATGAGGAATGAAGCACTACATGGCCTCGCATTAGGTCTCCTTGATAAGGGGTATGCGAGAAAAGAAGTAAAAGAGTATCTTCTCAAACACAAATTTAGTCCGCAGGAGATTGAGCAAGCGTTGAAAGAATTGGACCAAAAGAATAAGCGCCATCAACTTCTCGTTTCATTTGTGAAAAAGCAAAAACAGAAAGGACATTCATATGAGAGTATTCGGCATCATATGCTTAAACACGGTATTACTCATGAGGAAACCCATCGTGCCATTGGTCATGTGATCTCTTCAAAATCAGAATCCCCTACGTATTTCTTGATGGCTGTTGCTTCGATCATTCTTGCATTAATCTTTATTTTTCCTTTTCTTCCACCGATAGGCCTTATTCTCTCAGTCATCGTGCTCTTCAAATCTTCTGAAAAAAGAACAAAAACAATAGCAACGATCGGTTTGATACTCTGCATTCTTTCTCTCATCTTGATCGGTTTTCTATTTGTAACGAGGGGAACGCGAACAGGATTAGCAACTGCTGCATTATCAGATGTCCACAATTCAGTTGAATTGTTTCCTGGTGACACCAAACAGATAACTCTTTTCCTCATTAATGATAACCTCAATGAAATCACCTTTCAAGTGCAGGAACAAACATGCACGCCCGACTGCCCTCAGTTATCTATTGACTTTCCACAGAAAGGAACAATCCCAGCCGATAGCTATTTTTCTTTTCCAGTAATCATTCGGAGTACAACCTCGTCGGAAGGAAAGTACGTCATCCATTTCTCTATCCAAAAAGGAGAAAAATTAGTCTTAAGCGATATTCTGTTAACCTTCCTTGCGTCTCCAAAAAACAACAATTAATACAACCAAGAAAATTCCTCCGGAAAGCAGGGTAAGGAAAAAAAGCGAACCGGTTGAGGTATTAAACAAAACAAAATTCAAATATGTTCGTGCGGGAGTATCATTCTCAACAACGAAGTTTTTTTGAACAGTATATTGATGTCCATCCTTAT
>JAHFLI010000082.1 GCA_023255615.1 Candidatus Woesearchaeota archaeon | reverse complement strand
GGACAACAATCATTTTTACGTGCGTTTCAAATGATAAATCATTAGATGATGTGCTCTTTCAACCAAAAGGATTATTTCGAACGTTGACCGCATTGAATATAGTGGTGGATTGTTCAACGACCTCCATTGAAATGACTGAAAGGATTATTGAAGAATGCAAAAAAAGAAAAATTGAGGTCCTCGATGCTCCTATAACAGGAAGCAAACTGGGAGCAGAATCTGGATCATTGATGTTTATGGTTGGTGGAAAAAAGGAAACGTTGACTACCATTCTTCCTGTTCTTCAAGCGATGGGGAAAAAGATTGTCCATTGTGGAAAAAATACCAATGGTCAAAAAACAAAGATTGCACTCAATTTAGCGATGGCATTAATTCTCGAAAGTTATTATGAAGCATTGTTACTGGGAATGAAAAACGGAGTGCCGCGAGAAGCCATGATGGAGGTTTTAGATAATTCCGGCGCAAAGAATAATGTTGCAAGTTTCAAACTTCCCTATACTTTAAAAGAAAATTTTGATCCTCACTTTAAGTTGTCTTTAATGACTAAAGATTTGCACCTAGCAGAGCGTGAATTAAAAAAGAATAATCTCGATTTTCCTTTATCAAAACAGATTCTTGACATTTTCTCAGATGCGTCTGATAAAGGCTATGATGAATTAGATTGGAATATTATTGTAAAGATCTTAGAAGAACGGGCGAAAATTACATTAAAATAAAAATTCTCTCACGGCTGCGTAATCAGCGTATCAAACCATTGTCTACATTCACTTGATTTAGTATTCGCACAAGTAAGGTGGACAGATTGAGGAGAAGGAAGATCTTTGTATGTGCAGGTGTGGATTCCATCTGATTTTATTTTATCACAGAGTATCTGAATTTGTCCTGCCGGAAAGACATCCCAATTGCATGGATAGGTTGTTGTTCCAGATCCGCAAGAAAGAAGTTTCCAATCTTTAATATCATAAACGCTGGGATCAACATTGACAATAGTATCATCCGCAGATTTCTGAGCGAAATCAGCACATAATGTTTGAACTCCACAATAACGATTAATGTATGCCTGGGTATTGACAATGGGGACATCAGGGGTTTTACCATTGTCGCACGCGTTTGTGGTCAGGAAATTCAATTCTGCGTTGGAATCATAAATCCCATCATAGTAACAGGCAGCAGTTTTTAAGGACCCTTTCCAGTTTGCGTTCGAATCATAACTTGTTCGAGCCATTGCGATAATAGGAGAAGTTGCTCCGTGACTGACGCCAGAATGCAAAAGATATTTTCCACTCCAGGATTGCTGGATCGTTGGATTGGAGATGATATTTGAGATGACTTCGTTGACTCTGCCTGACTCTTTCGAATACGGATTTGACTGTGATCCGACAGTATTTGCAAAGGTCTGAGCACATATCGCAACATAACCATCATTCGCATATACATCAAGGATTTGTTGATATCCTGTTGATTTACAATTCATATCGCCGCCGGAGAAGAAAATGAGGAGTTTGTCACATCCCTTGCTATTACATATGGTGGGATTAAATTCATACTGCCAATAGCATTGATTTGGTCCAGTACCGTCTTTCCATGAACAGGAAGGAACAAAGAAACTACCGACTGAGTTACCACAACCATTATCGATAATTCCATCACAATCATTATCAATTCCGTCGCACACTTCAGCAGGAACCGCACCGCATGTCCCACAAGCATTCTTAACACCTTCGTCAATCTGTCCGTCGCAATTATTGTCAATACCATCACATACTTCAGCCGGTACAGGTTCGCATGTCCCACAGGCGTTCTTGACGCCCTCATCAACTTGACCATCACAATTATTATCTATACTATCACAAATCTCCGTTGGAACTGGCCCACATTGGCCGCACGCATTGCGAACACCTTCGTCAATCTGACCGTTGCAATTATCATCCACGCCATTACACACTTCAACAGGGGCAGAAGGACATGAAGAACATGAATTATAACTTTGACAATTTGCATAATCAGTACAAACATTCAATACGCCTTCATCAACAAAGAGATTACAGTTGTTATCAATTCCGTCGCACACTTCAACAGCTGCAGGATTAACATTTACATTATTATCATTACAATCAGGACCCTTTGCACAATTACTGCCGTATCCATCGTGATCATTATCCGTACAAGGTGGAGAGGGTTGTGCACACGCACCATTACTACAACCAGCAGGGCAAGAAACGTCTGGTGCCTGTTTGACCATACCAGAATAACTTCCTGAAGACCGTGTACAATAATATTGTCTGACTGACGACCCAGAACACACATCAGGAGAAGTAGGTGTTTTGAGTCCGCCCGATGGATAGTAGACCTTTACTTCTCCTTTCATCAGAGGATCATTACTGGGATCATCATCCGTACACTTATAACTAAACGTCGCAAGTCCCGTAAGAGAGGTTTGTGGTCTAAAAACAACAATCGCAACATTCATGAGTACGATAACAAGAACAATAAAGAAGAACACCGCACTCTCTTTTTTATCCATTTTATCCTTTTAGAAAAAAATAGTATTTAAATGTTGTTAATTTAATTCTTTATAATGATTATATTGAAGGGAAAAACTTAAATTACTTCGGTCTATAATTTGCACCATCTTGAATCATTCCAGTGTATACTTCTTGAAAAATTTGATCTCCACAAATTCCTCTCGCATAATCCCTCTGCAATCGAACAACAGGCGCAGTCATATCACCGTACTCAGAGCGTACAGTATCTCTGAGAAGAATTTCTGCAAATAGGGGGGGATCGATTGGGTAACTTAACATATAAGTCCCTTTTTCTTCAAAAATCCTTTTTGCATCTTCTGCAATTCTTCCCGCAACATCTGGCTCAAACTTTTGATCAATACAAAAATTTTTTAGTTCAACGAGTAGATCCATTAATGTTTGTCTCTGTTCCATTATCACTACCTCCATCTATTCCTAGCGGAAATAGCATTTAGTATAAAAATATTTCTGAGTCATTTCACCATGATTTAATTAACACGAAAACCTATCAATTAAAGAATCAGTAGGTCTTAGAAGAACTTGTCCAATGTTAATTTGCCCAAGATGTTTGAAGAAAAATACACTGACGCCTTACATGGGAACGGTATTCGGTAAATTCCTTTGCAAATCGTGTGGCTACATGGGGGTGTTTATTATTGAAGAATCCGAACAGAATCCTAAACGGAAATCTCCAAAAAAATAATCTGTTTACGAAGTTCCATTCGCCTTCATCTTTTTTGCTTTGTGTTTTTCAGTGCGCCATTTCTGAGGCATAATTTCGGCCATCACATCATCAGCAGTGACGACTCCAACGAGTTTTTTGTCTTTTGAAACCACAGGGAGAACAAATAAATCGTACCGAGACATCGTTTTGGCTATATCTTCATGAGGCGTATTCGTTTCGACGTAAATCACTTCAGATTTTTTGATATCTTTAACCCTGCTCCGTGGAGAGGCAAGAAGCAGTTTTCGAATAGGAATAATTCCGGTTAATGACATCTCTTTATCCACACTATAAATATGGTACAATTTTTCTGAAGAAGGAGGATTTTTTCTCACATATTCTAATGTTTGTTTGACGGTAAATCGTTCTGGAACTGCAACAAAATCAGTTTCCATAATCGTACCGGCAGATTCTGTTGGATATTTGAGAATTTTGCCGATATGATGAGATGTTTTCTTATCCATTAATGTTAAAATGGCTGTTCGTTTCGCTCCGGGAAATAATCCCAAAATATCTGCAGCTTGTTCGGGCGGTATCTCCTCTAAAAATTCAACAATTCGTTTTGTTTTGAAGTCACCGATAATATTCTCCTGGACTTCAGATCCTAATTGAATCAACGTTCGGGCTGCTTTTTTCTTATTGAGAGAATTAAAAATGAGTTTGGCATCCTTCGGATTAAGATCTTCCATAATGTCGGCAATGTCTTCTGGATGAAGATCAGCAATTTTTTGTTTCTGCACCCGCAAATGAAGATCACGAAAGGGAGGATGCAATGCTTCAATAGATCTCCATTGGATAATTTGCTCTTTGGAATGATCTGCAAAGACTTTCGGAAGAAATCCCAATCGTCTCAAAAAACTTCGTGATCCAATACACACGGCAATAATACTAAAACTCCCATTGACTTTAGCGAGGAGAACATCGTTGATGCGAACAACTTTCATCCCATGGATATCAACCACTTGCTTGTCAAGCAATGATGAAACCCGTAAATCTTCTTCTTTAACAAAAAATGGTTGAATATCTGCAATCTTTGTATTGAGCTTTATGACAATCGGTCCTTCAGGAGATGATTTATCCCCCTTAAATTCTTCGACACGAGACACACGCATTTTTTGCGCGACGCCCTCAGCATTAGCATAAATCAGATGAGTGACTTCAGCATTGTCTTTTCCGTCGACAAAAACCAAATCTTTTAGTTTTCCAACTTCTTTATTGTGAGGATCGAGGATTACAGAATTTTTAAGTTGACTAAAATAGACCATATTATTTTGGTGTCATTCCTCTTTATAAATATTGTGAGAGAGAATAGAACTTATTGAATGACTATTTTCTCTCCAATACTTAATTTTATTTTTTCCGAGGCCTTTCCACTTTTTATCGAAATTTCTAAGGTATGTGAACTTCCTTCGATAAAAAATAATCTCTCTGAAGGAGCTTCGTCATAGGTTGAGAAAA
Source organism: Candidatus Woesearchaeota archaeon (assembly GCA_023255615.1). Classification (GTDB taxonomy): domain Archaea; phylum Nanobdellota; class Nanobdellia; order Woesearchaeales; family JACQSR01; genus JACQSR01. The sequence continues at coordinate 1,052 of JAHFLI010000082.1, read as the reverse complement.
AAGGAAGAGTAGTTGAAAGTTTTTTTGTTTTGATTGAATACTTTTTTCTTCCTAATGACGGAATATTTGTAATAATGTTTCCAAAATGATCAATATGAACAATTTCACCCTCTCGTCCGTTGAGATGAAATGATAACTGATTTTTTATTTTCATCGTCTTTCCTAATTTTTTAATCGAATCTCCTCTTTCTAAATGCGCCGCAGCTTTTGCAAAAATATCTCTCCCATGAAATGTTTTTGACGCATCGGAAGTTGATAAGGAAACAACTGAAATAATTCCATCGTCTTGCGCAGGAGGATACACTAATCCATTATCAGGTCCAACAAAAAAATAATTCTTCGTTTGTATGGCGACACATGGTCTTCCACTTCCAACTCCCGGATCTACTACGCACAAAAAAATAGTTTTCTTTGGAAAATAAAAATAGTTCTTGAGAAGAATCCATGCACCTTGTCTGATCTGTTGAGGTTGAATGTCATGATAGAGGTCAATAATCTCGGTGTTTTTTGCAATCGATTTGATTACTCCTTTCATCACACCAACATATTCTGAATTTCCAAAATCAGAGAGAATGACAATCATAAGAATCTTAATAGTGTTATTTATTTAAAATTTTGGCTACTATGCCTTCCATATAGAAAATAATAACTTTTATAAACCCCTCATAACTCCTTCCCATTGGACGGTCATAGGAGCTTGGATCACCCGTTCCCATTTCGAACACGGTCGTTAAGCAAGCTTCCGTTTCGGTCGGTACTGCATTGCGCGGGAAAGTCGAAAAGCTGTCCACCTTTTTTTAAAATTAAACCTCTTCTAAAAAATGAAACATAGTTTTTAGTTTATTTCTTCCGCAAATGTTCTTTTCCAGATTCCTGATCCTGGCCCTTCAACATAAATGATGTCTTCGTTTGGATCAACTTTTAATATGACAAAGCCCTGTGTCGGAATATCTTGACTGATGACGTTCCATGTTTCTCCAGGATCTGTTGATTTTAATACTTCGCCATGATCATACGCAAGATAGATAACATTTTCATTTTTTGGATGAACT
>JAHFLI010000011.1 GCA_023255615.1 Candidatus Woesearchaeota archaeon | reverse complement strand
CTTCTTGATGAGCTCAAGCGTATTAGAAATTTCTTTTTGCTGTTCTTTTTTCATTGATTCTTTAAGGTCCTGAATATTTTTAGGGATGTTCTTTCCAAGATACATTTCCCGTGTAACAACGCGAGAATTTTTTCTAAAACTGTGTCGTAAATAGTAATATGTTTGTTTTCCACGTTTCTTTTGTATAATCGCCATACATATTGTACCCTTACACTCTATTTAAATATTGCTATCTCATTAAACTTGTAAGGGCAATATCTACCCCCAGCAAAACCTTTTTAATTGATTTTCAGTTCCCATTTGAAATGAGACCGCAGAAAATTCTCAGGAACCATTTCTTTCGGGGAGTTTCTGAAGGAAAAAAGGCAATTTCAAAAGGGCTTCCACCAAAATTTTATGGCGTTATACGAACTGCTGGAAAAGGAAATGGCGTATCTGTCGAACGCGTCTGTTTTAGGATAGAGGTGAATGGAAATGATCTCTATAAAGGCCCTCCATTTATTTATGCGTCTCGGGAAGATATCGAGAGGGTATATGGATCTTAACGTTTTCTTGGGGATCGATATAATTCTTATATTGATCGCAACGGTGGAAGTAAAAATATTTCTATTCATGATCCAACACATCTTCTTGTTCCATTTGACGATATCAGGGCTCTGGAAATGAAAAGAGATTTAGTGAGAGCTATCACAGACGAAATTGATGAGAAGGTTGATACTCTTTTTGATCGGCTATGTGTTGTAGAAGCAATCCCGGCCACCCCACGACAAAGAAGTGAGTTCTCAAACGCGTTTCGTACCTTTCCTTTTGAATTGGAGGCGCTGGCGTCGCAAAAAGGATCTTATCTAAAAGAATGTGCTACCCCGGCAGATGCACTTATAAATCGAACACTACATCTTCAACAAAAACCCCTGGGGATATATTTTTCATAAACCTTTTTAATCAGATTTCTATATCTTCATTGTATGCTCACTGCGGAAGAAAAGCAAGAACTCGAAAAGCAGCAGTATCGTATTATTGGCAGCCATAGTGCAGTAAAGGTCTGCGGCTGGACAAAAAAAATGGTCAAGGGAGAAGGTGGCTGCTATAAACTAAAATTCTATGGCATTATGAGCAATCAATGCATGCAGATGACAACATCGATCAGCTGTGCAAATCGTTGTTCGTTTTGTTGGCGTGGCTATAAAGCACCCGTGTCAAAAGAATGGAAATGGGATGTTGATGATCCTCAATTTATTCTTCAAAATAGTGTGAACGCACATCATAATTTACTTGCGGGCTTGAAGGGCTATCGAAATGTAAACATGCCGGCGTATGACGCATCAAGAACGGTGAAGCATGTTGCGCTATCGCTGACGGGAGAGCCAATTATTTATCCGCGCATAAATGAATTGATTTCATCGTTCAATGAAAAAGGAATTTCAACGTTTCTCGTAACCAATGCACAATATCCCGAACAAATTCGTGATCTGAATACGGTGACGCAACTTTACATTTCTCTCGACGCACCAAACAAAGAATTATTGAAAGAGATCGATGTTCCCTTATTTTCAGATTTCTGGGAACGTTTGAATCAGAGTTTGGATTATATGAAAGAAAAAAAACATCGAACGACTATTCGATTAACCTTGATCAAAGGAATGAATGATCTTGAACCAGAGAATTACGCGAAATTAATTATGAAAGGAAATCCAGATTTTATCGAAGTCAAAGCATACATGTTTGTTGGAGCTTCTCGTCAACGATTATCGCTCGAAAACATGCCGCTGCACGAAGACGTCGTTTCCTTTTCTCAAGAACTGATTCACTCTCTTCCTGATTATGAAATTGTCTCTGAGCACATTCCATCGCGCGTGGTCATGATGGCAAAAAAGAAATTCAACATCAATGGAAAATGGCATACCTGGATCGATTTTCCAAAATATCATGATCTTGTTCTCTCAGGAAATGAATGTGCATCAATGGATTATCTTAAACCAACCCCTCAAGTCGGCTTGAGCGGAAAGAAAACGGCAGATTACGCAAAGCAAAGACTAGATAGGCAGTATAAAGTTGACGAAAAAACATCCGAATTAGATTTTTGGAACAATGAAGGAAAAGTTCAATTAAAGGGATTCGACGGCATCATCTAATCGTTCTTGTTCGACGCGTAATTCTCTTTTTCGCCGTCAACAATCAACAAGATATTTCACAATTCAATAAGAATGAGATACATATTAAAAAGATGTTGGAATTATTTCCCGTGAGCAACAAAATAATAAATGAATACACCGATCAGAGGGATGAGGCACACTAATGTCCAAATTAGTTTCCAACCGGTGTCTTTGTTTTTAGTCTTATAGATATCTACAAAGGCCCAAATTAAGACGATGATCCATGCAATTCCTATAATCGCTCTGAGTAAGGGCATAATTATTGGGGGTATTTACAGTTTATAAAAATTTCGATTATGTCTTCATTGGCTCATAATAAAGCAAAACATTCCACGAACGAAATGCCGCTGATATGAATGTTTATAAACCAACATCGATTCCCTTTGTCCTATGAAAGGAACAACACTTCTCGGAATTTTTTTAGTCGTATTAGTAATAACAACAGTGTCAGTTTCGGCAAAGGAAGACGCAACGTTTATCGGTCCATTTTTGAAAATCTGGAAAGCGATTCTTGATCTTCAGCAAAAAGTTACCGATTTGCAATCACAAATAAATGCGATTCCCAAAACCAATGTCAAACATGTCGTTCTTTTGGATGGAACATGCGTTGATAATCCGAATATCGGTCCGATTGGTTGGTGTCCTGATGAGATCAGATCTGATTTCACGATTCAAGATCCAGACTATACTAAGAACTCAACGATTATAGGAAACTATGTAGCAGAATTTTCAGTTCCTCATGTTATTAAGCGACCAGAATGCATTGTTAATGCAGTATCATTTGACGGTGATACACCTTATTTGAGATTCGTTTGTGTCTCAACACCTATTGAAGGATCACAGTTAACCTATGCGTTGATCAATTAGAATGATTATTTTTTATTTTTTTCTTTTCCTTCTTTAAAATCCAACGAACACGAATTAATACAATATCTCTTTTTTCCTGGCATTGGACCATCATCAAAGACATGACCTAAATGACCTCCACAATGTTTGCACACGACTTCAGTTCGTTGCATAAAGAGACTGTTGTCTGATCTTGTTTCAACATTTTCCTTGACCGCCGGATCAGTAAAACTCGGCCATCCCGTCCCCGAATCAAATTTAGCGTCTGAAGAAAATAAATCATGACCACATCCGGCACAGACATACATCCCTTTCTTCTTATTGTTCCAATACGCTCCGGTAAATGCTGGTTCTGTTCCTTTCTGCCGCAAGACACGGTATTGTTCTGGGCTTAGGTCTTTTTTCCATTCATCATCCGTTTGAGGCATTTTTTGTTTCATACTTATAGAAATAACAAAACGAGTTATTAAATATTATGGAAGAAGATGTAACTTATGAAGTGCTTTTCGCGCATGAGCGTCGTTTCTAAATAAGATAGTACGTATACCTAATTTTTTTGCAGCACGTATATTTTCTTTCCGATCATCAATGAAAAGAATCTTTTCTGGAGGCGTTTTCAAATCGTTCATGACGTATTTAAAGATGTGAGGATCAGGCTTGACCACACCAAGATCAGCAGAGCAATAGATGGTATCAAATACCTTATCGAGAGAAAATTTTTCTTTTTTCATCTTCATTCCTTCTCGAGATTCATTGGCAAGAAGAGCAAGAATAAAGCCTTTTTTCTTTAGTGTTAGTACCATATCGAGCATATGCACGTTAAGAAAGATGTTTCTACGATAGATATTCATTAGCGTTCCTCTCTTTTCTTTTTTCCCGGACTTCTTCAGCGCTGCTCTCCAAAACTCATTCAAGGAAACGTGTCCGGTTCCAAGAGCTGGCCACATGCTCTTCCATAATGCGTCAAGTTGTGCTGGTGTAAGTTTAAGAATACGTGCAATATCCTTGAATCTTGTGCTCCATTCAGTGGCATCTGAGCCGAGAACGCCGCCATAATCAAAGATAATTGTCGTAATCATGATGATAAAAGAAGGAAGCACCTATTTATTCTTTCACAATATTTAAGAACAACGAGAGATGAAAACGAGTATGGGCTGTTTATTTTGTGACTTTATAACGGGAAAAAGAAAAACGCATGTGAATGGATTTCCGTTTCAGACATTGTGGCAAACAAAATACTCAATCTCTTTTCTATGTATTAATCTTCCTCTGCATGAAGATGCACACATCATCGTTACTCCAAAAAAACACATTGAAAAATTTGAGGATGTTCGAAATGACATTGCTCAAGATTTTATTCATCATGCTCAAAATTGTGAAACTGCTTAGAAAAACACATAGCGGATGTAACCTTTTGCTGAATGACGGCCAATCGGCAGGGCAACACGTTCTTCATACTCATGTTCACATTATTCCAAGAGACAAACGTGATCGCATTAAAATCCAAACCTGGAAACATAAAAAGATGACGAAAGAAGAGTTTGAACACATACAGAACACATTGAGAAAGAAAAGTATCATGTTCTAAAATATAGACTTAATAGTAGTAACAGAAGGAAAGATTTATAAATTGTCTGTCGTTTTTTTACTCTATGAGAAGCGATTATAAATCAATCAAAGAATTAGACGATATTGTACTATGCACACATGGAAACTTAGTGCGGGTTTCAGGAATTCCCCGAGGATTCGCTCCAATAAAGGACGTCGACAGAATGGTGTATGGTTTTCTTCAGCATGGTCATTATCGTCTGAATGTGATGGGATTACATATTCCAGATGCGAACAAGAAGCCTTTCTCAATAGAACCATTAATTATCAGTCTTGCTGCCGCTTCAGAGCAGGATCTTGTGGTAACTATGTACGGCGAGTATCAAGTAAGAACAGAGTCTCGCGCAATCCCGGGACTCCTTCTTGCAAAAGTAATGACTCCTGAAGAAGAGTTCTTATTCAGTCAAATGTGGAATAAAGCCGAAACATTGGATGGGGCAAAATCCAGATTTGGTTAGTTTATTTCCTCAAATCCATATTCACAATCTTTATAATCTCAATTTTTCATAACAGAAGATATGTTCGACATTTTTTATTATGAAAAGGGATCAGTAAAAAGAGGAGATGTAAAAGATCTGGGGAAATTAAAAAAGAAACAGCTCTGGGTTGATGTAACCAATATTACCAAAAAAGAGGAAGACATTCTCAAAACTGTTTTTAATCTTCATCCGTTAACTATTGAAGATTTGTTACATTCTCAGACCAGAATTAAAGTAGAAGAATTTCCCAATTATTTGTTCTGTGTTTTTTATGGCGTACAGGAGAAAGAGCACATTGAAATCATGGAGTTGGATTTCGTTCTAGGAAGGAATTTCTTTATCAGCAATCACCTTGACGAGATCAAAACCTTTTCGGAACTCAAGAACAATCCTCTCAAACTCGCTTCACTCTTCAAGCAAGGGAATGATTTTATTTTCCATTATCTTCTTGATATCCAGGTAGACAATTTCTTTCCCGTTCTCGATCATATTGATGATCGCATCGAAGTTATTGAAGAGAGGGTAACAAAACATATAAGTTCTCATATCATGAAAGACATCTTAGATATGAAGCGTTTGATTATTTTAGTCAAGAGAACTGCTCTTCCTCAGCGTGATAAACTTTCATACTTGAGAATGGGAAATTATGCCTACATCTCAAAAGATGCCATTCCGTATTTTCGTGATATCTATGATCATGCCATTCGCGTCTGTGATGCAATAGATAACTATAGAGAAGCCATTGCCAACACATTTGACGTCTATATGTCTGCCGTTAACAATAATACGAACGAAATCATGAAAATGCTCAGCATTGTCGCAACAATCGCTTTACCGTTGACCGTTCTTTCCAGCATTTATGGAACAAATTTTACCAATCTTCCCGGAAAAGACATTCCGAATGGATTCTGGATTATGATTATCATGATGATTATCATATCGGGAATGATGTTCCACTACTTCTATCGCAAAGGATGGATACGAATCGTCATCTAATCCATTTTTTTCCATTTTTTTGTTTTAGAAAAGTTTAAATATCCAGAATACTCTCCTTGAGACGATAAACTCGGCGTGAACGAGTACGATAATACCGCCATGAAATGCCCCCTCTGCGATTATGAATTGGATAAAAAGGATGTAACTAATAATTATTGTCCTGAGTGCGGAAGTACCATAGAAAAAGAGGAATAACATGCCTCAGCTCAAACAGGAAAGCTCACGAAAACAGTTTATCTGTACGAAGTGCAAATACAAATTCTCCATTGATACTCATCGATTTCCAAAAATAGTCTGTCCTTGGTGTGGAGCCTCACAACCGGACGAATAGGAGGTATGACAATGGGAGATGAATGTTGCTGTGGAGGTTCCTGTGGATCAATGGAACCGAAAAAAAGTGTAAAGAAAGCAAAGAAAAAATCAAAGAAGTAAAATGAACCCTCAACGCTGGCCGGGAGATCCGGATGATGACGGTGGTGGCGGAGACGACGACGAATGATAGCAAAGTCTTTTAACGTATTCTTTTTTCATTCTTATCATGCTCTGTCCGATCGTTACCAAATCAACGGCCGATATAATTCTCTCGAGCAAAGAAGGAAAAATAAAAATCTCTCTTGATTTAGGAATTTCAGAAGAAGACATAGAAAAAAATGAAAATGAGGTTATTCTCCGTGACCAAAAAATTTCTCTACCTCAATTTTCAAAACTAAAAGAAACCATGTGCTATGCAGCCGAAGAGAATATCTTGAAACAAATTGCATTTTTTGCTGAGGATACTCATCTGTATTATAAACTGTTGCCCACGCAAAATTGGCCAACAATAACCCTCTCATCAACGCCGATGCACCGATACTCAACCGTGTTGCCAAAAAAAGATACAGAATTGAAAATAAAAGAAATCTCTCCAGTACGAGGAAAAGTTTTAGACACGTGTTGCGGCTTGGGATACACAGCGATTATGGCATCCCATAACGCTGAATCCATCGACACGTTTGAGCGAGATGAACATGTGCTGAGAATTGCACGTTACAATCCATATTCTCAAGAACTCTTCTTAAATAAAAAAATAAAGATTCATCAGCAGGATATCGGAGAAGAAATAGCAAAGCTCGGAACCAACTCTTTCGATCGCATTGTTCATGATCCACCAACATTTAAAATCTCACCACCGTTATATTCTCGAGAGGTTCATGCTCATCTGTTTCGCATTCTTAAAAGAAAAGGCATTCTCTATCACTACTGCCCAGCTCCAGGTCTGACAAAAGGCAAAAAGATGTTTCCACGGCTCATAAGACAATTAAAAGAAGTCGGATTTTCCCACGTCGAATTTCACGTTTCCTCTTCAGGAATTCGCGCTCTAAAAGAATAAACTATAAAAACACAGAAAGAGAAATAAGAGCATGGAAAAAAATTATGTCCTCTTCTTCCTCGTTGTACTTACCTTTTCTCTCACGTTCATCCTGTTTCTCATGTCAACTATTCACAAAACACCAACCGGTTTTGCGGTTCTTGAAACAAGTCATCCTGATCTCAAGTCAGTAGTCATTGTTACCTTTTCGTTGCTCTTAATCGGCTCTTCGATAATCTACGTTAAAACAAGAAAAAAAATGCCGAAGAAAAAAAGACGAAATTTCTCATACTCTCAATAAAAATTGGAAACTTTTATATATTCTTGTCTTAAAGGCACTATTAGTGGGTGTGATATTGAAAAAAGGTGTGTGAATGAGGAAGGGCGTTATCCTCTTCCTAACTATTATCATTGGAGTTCTTATATATATTACTACGTCTCATGCGGTGAACTGTTATTCATATTCAACAAATGCAACATGCAGTGGGACCTCTGGATGCTTATGGCGTTCTGATAGTTGGGGAAGTTGGTGCGAAGAACTCAATTGTTGGAGTTTAACATCACAAAATACCTGTTTAACAACATCCATCCTTGGAAAAAATTGTACATGGCAAGGTGGTCAAGAAAATTATGGGTGTGAGGAAGTCAACTGCGGGACATTCTCTGGCAAAAGCCAAACTGCCTGCCAAAATAACAAATACAATCTTTCGTGTAACTACGTAGGGAGCTGTTGGACAAGTGGATATGGCTCATCTTGTTATTCTCTAACGAGTGAATCAACCTGTTTAAATTCAACGGGATGCTCGTGGGGAATGTGTCAGTCAATTGCTTGTGGCGATCGAACCTCTCAATCCGCGTGTAGCACCGCAAAGGGATACAATGGGAAACCGTGTGTATGGAGTGGCGGAGTATGCAAGGATCGGAACTGCTGGGATATGTCTATCTATAACAATGAAACCACCTGTAATGCAGCAACCAATATTAGCTGTGAATGGAATTTCGGAACGTGCAATGAAAAATCGTGTTACAGTTTTGATTATACTAATGAGAGTGCATGTATAAATAATACTGCCTCGTTGGCATGCACTTGGTCAGGAAGCTACTGTAATATTGAATCGTGTTGGAGCGCGACCAGCAATGCAACATGCACGAAGAAACCAAATTGTAATTGGAAATCATATTCCTCTTCCAGCTGGTGCGAGGAAATAAACTGCTATAGTTTCGATTCAACCAAAATAGTCAATGGAACATTCAGCAATAAAACGATGTGTGTCAATAATAGTTATGGCAAGAAATGTGAGTGGTTCGGAAATCCTTCATCGAGTTCGACAACCGGCTGGTGCCAACAGAGCGTTACATCACTCGGATGTTCGAATCATACAGCGGAAAGGGAATGCCTCGATACGAATTATTGTTGGTGGAATTGGAAGGATTTTAACAACAACAGCGCAGGAGGTACATGTTCTCAACCAACATGGGGCACGGATGGATTTTCTTCTGGCGACATTATGAATGATTGGAATCCTGGGTGTTACATCTTCGATAATAATCAATCTCAATGCGTGAACGTAACGGGATGTGTGTATACTGGCGGCTTGTGTGAAGAAACAACAACCACAATTGGTCAGAATATTACTCAATTCGGAATAAGTTGCTCATATATTAATAACTCAAACATGTGTAATTCCATCCCCGCATTATCCAGCTGTTGTGCATGGACGAATGGAAGCTGTGAAAAAACTCTCTCCTCAACAACATGCACATCTCAACTTGCTCAAACACCAAAAGGAGAAAAATCGTGCGAGGATGCTGATACGAGAAATAATTGTGATGCAATTTCTGGAACTCCATGGTATATGCCCTGTCGATGGGATAATTCTTCTTCAATATGTAAATTCAAAGCTGACGAAGTGTTTGGAAATACCACACAAAGCCTCATTAAAATCGAGAATAAGAAGAATTGTGAAGCAGCCGGTGGAAAATGGGTCACGGAAAATTACTGTGAAGGGAATGTATCGATTCCATCTGGAAGATGCGAATATAAATTTGACGAGGAGGAAAATTGTGACAAGGCATGTTTTGCATGCGAGAAGAAGAGCAGCGATGGCAATGTGATCAATTCAACAAACGCAGAAAGTGCTTGTGTTGGAAGTAAACTGGGCATTTGCGAATTTGAACTCAGTAGTCAAGCACCAAATGGTATTGGTTTCTGTAAATCAAAGAGCGAATTTAAGAAAGGAATCGCCGGAGATTGTGATACCACCTGCGCGGATTGTACCTATAAAGGAGACCCGTTAAATAATGATTCATCTAAAAGACCATCACAATTTTGTTCAAAGAGTAAAGCGAATTCCGCAGGAGGGGGATGTAAATGGATATCTGATAACACAACCACTACCCAAGGATATTGCGTTGAGAAAGGAGACAAAACATGTGGCGATTCATGCGACCGGTGCAAGGAATTGAAAGATTGTAATACGCTCGGAAGAATGAATATTGCCAATCAATCAGGAAGTTGCAAATGGCAAGGAACTGAAAATGATGGAACATGTATTGCGAATGTCGGGGACGATGTTGAGATTTGCTGGGATGGTATTGATAATGATGACGATTCCTTAGTTGATTGTGCTGATACAACATGTTATGCAGATTCGTTTTGTGGATTTGTTGAAGGGGATTGTTTTGGATGGCAGGAAAATGCAACATGTTCAACGACCGCTGGATGTGAATGGGTTACTGATAAATGGGGATCATGGTGTGACTTTAAAGGAAGTCAATGCTGGAAGTATGAAGCAAATGGAACATACTGTAATTCATTCAAGACATGTACATGGAGTAACGGAACAGGGAACGGATGGTGTGAGAGAGACTGGACACAGAATGAAAAATGTATGGGATTAAATCAATCAAAATGCACCACAAGTAGCGGCGTTGGTTGTTCATGGACGAATGATACCTGGTGTCAGAGTGGAGGAAAAGGAACGGACTGGTGTAATACTCTTGGTGGATGGTGCGATCTTAATGATTTCAAGCCAAAAGATTGTTGGCAATATACTGCAAAGTCTTCATGTCAAACGAATACTGGATGTGGGTGGAAAACAGATACATGGAGTCAACCTCATTGCGATGGAAACTACAGTGGTAACTGCTGGAACTTCAACTCAAATGCATCGTGCAGTTCCGGAGGGTGTTTCTGGCGGGAGGAAAACTTTGGTGAAACAACCTCATCTTGGTGTGATACAAAAGTTAATATTTGCTGGTCAAAAACATCTCAAACCGCGTGTACAGCTGTCTCGAATAACCTCTGTAAATGGAGAACAGAATCATGGGGAGGCTCATGTTCGCCAGCATGTTTCGATGACACGGTCTATAATTCACAAACTTCTTGCGAAGCAATTTCAGGATGCCTATGGGTAAGCGAAAGTGGATGGTGTGAAGACCAGGAAGCGAATGCGTGTTACTCGACGAATGGAAGTACAGAGAATGGATGCCGGTCAACAACAGGGTGTTCGTGGAAAAGTTCAGGGTGGTGTGGTCCCAAAGATGGATTTTCTGTTGGGGCGGCCAGTGGATCAGGAGGATTCGGTGCATCAGTGGGCGCAGATTGTTTCAAATATGATGGGAATAAAGTTGATTGCATAAATAAAACCAAGATTAATATTAGCTGCGGATTTTCAGACATTGATACTCCAGAATGTGATGTCGATTGGTCGACCAATTGCTGGAATTATTATACTCAAACCGATTGTGAAAATAAGGGGTGTTACTGGAAATCGGATGCATATGGTTCATTCTGTATGAATATTATGGATCAATGCTCAAATAATATGACCCTTCTCACCGATGCCACAAAATGTAATGCGAATATCTATTGTAACGCAACAACATCGGGATGTGAGTCACGATGCTTCTCAGCGACCACATCTGGTTCATGTACGGGAGCAGGAAATTGTACGTGGCTAACGGGATTGTGCGATCCTCTCGGAACAAAAGAAATGTTTGATAAAATGGAAGGTGGTCCACCTGTTATTCTCGGAACCGATCCATGCGGAGGTGAAGTTCTTCAGCAAAGCGCTGACATCTGTGGATTTGGAATGAAGGATATGGAAGATTCCTATGGATTTGGTACAAACGTGTTTAATTTCCGCAATGCATCGGTTTGCAATAAGGCAAATGTAAAACTACCCGACGCATCTGAAATAAAAGGATCAGGAAACGATTCTGTCGAACTTTTAGTCTACCTTGATACAGACGGTAGCTCCTCAGGTGGATGTACTCTTAGTCATAATTCCTCAGCAAACGGGTATGAATTCCGATTTAGATATTCATCTGTATGGGATATTAACAAAAGTAAAGCAGTGGAAACATTTAATTCATATAAATGTGAAAATTCAAACTGGGCCTCGACAGATATCAAACTGAGCGGATTGAGCCAAGCGATGTGCGAAGATATTGGAGGTCCGATGATAGCTATTGGCAAAGGTGATCTTGAAAAATATCCTACTCTCTACAATCCGGACAAAGATATGAGGGTGTATGTTTCCACTATTGGAAATAAAGGTAATGCATCATCACCATTAGATACAGCAGGGCCAGCCTACATCACCCCTGGCTCTGTAGACTTTGAAATTGCAGACGCGTTCTCGTATGGTGCAGATAGTGCAAAATTCGAGGACATTCTCAAGAAAGGATATATCCAGTATGAAGATTGCTTCAACAACATTGACGATGATAATGATGGCAGTGCGGATTGCTCTGATTTTGACTGTCAATATGCAGATAATTGTGGTTCAAAAGGGGTCAATGCTCAAGGATATCTTGATACAAGCTCACCTCAGGTTAAAGGAGTCACGATTGAAGAATATCCTGATGCTGCACTCATTATGTTTGATACAAATAAACCAACAAACGGAAGTTTGCTCTTTTATAAAACAGATTCCACCTGTTCAGCACTCAATTCAACCGTCCTTGATCTTGGATTACAGAGCGTGACTGTCCGTGATTACAATCTCTGGCATAAAACAGATGTTTTCAGAACAAATATAGGATACAATCTCGTGAATGAGACGGCGTATTATTACAAATTACAGGTATGTGATAATGGAGGAAAATGTGCACTTAGTAAATGTTCATCATTCGTTACTTCACCACCTAATAAATGTCCATTCTGTAACTTCGTGACACGAATAACAGCACCCTCTGGTTGGCAAGTTGCATACGACGTTGATAGAAATGGAATTTATGAACACGTTCAAGGAAAAGTCTGCGGTCCAACGAGCGGAATGAAAATGAATTATACTCTAGGAAGAAAAGTAAATATTAAAATTAATGATAGCACCGAATCAACATACTTCCTCTTCTTGAATGCGTCACTCACCAAAACAGGTCTCAACGACAAAGTTCGTTCGATTGGAGAATCAGGGGATATCATTAACACCGGTACTTTGGTCGGTTTAACCTCATCAACTCGTGATAAAATAATCAATAATCTCCATCCTGAAGTTTGTCGTATAAAAATTCCGTTCACAGGAACATGTGATAGTCTTTTCCACTGCGACAACAACGGAGAGAATTGCGTCGATAAAACATCAACGGCAACTCTTATAGATCCAATAGCATGTTTATGGGAAGTTCCATTCTGTGAATTCTCAACTTATCGAGAATCAACCTCAAGCGGAAGTAGCGGATCAAGCGGTGGTGGCGGAGGAGGAAATAGTGGAGGAACTTCCGGCGGGGGAGGGGGAGCTGCAATTGGAAGCTCGAATATAGCGTTTAAAACATCTCAATATTGGAGTCTCGTGAATGAAGGTTCTCCTCTGACATTAAGAAATACAAATTCGAACATTGCTGTCTATGCAGTCCAGTTCCAATCGAACAAGCAGGTCACCGACGTATCATTAGCCATTTCAAGTTTGAAAGGAAAACCGACTACTGTTATACTCCCTGACGGAAAAGTTCATCAATATCTTGATATTTCTTTCACCAATCTTGATTCGATGACATTAAAGTCAGCAACGATAAAATTTATGGTACCAAAAGAATGGATTCGAACTGATTCTATTGATGAATCAACAATCGGGTTATTGAGATATACGACAAAATGGGATTCTCTTCCGACAACTCTTATTGCATCGGATATCCAAAATAACTATTATGAATCAAAAACCCCTGGATTTAGCACGTTTGCAATTGTCGGAAAAGAAAAAGTAATCCCCACTGCACCTGCACCAGCGAGAGAAGAGCCAAAACCAATTCCACAAGCACCAAAAGCCACTGCAGCTGCAGTGTTAACGACAAAAAATGTCAACACGATGTCATTTGGCGTTGTTTTCTTTATTGTCGCTGCCTTAATTATTATCATTGCCTTCTACATTTGGGAACGCAGACACATGAAGAAAAAGTAGCGAAATATATTTAAAAGAGTAATACTAACCTCATAATAGTTGGGGGATGTGCCTATGAATATCGTCAATGCGCTTGAAAAAGATATCGAGAGAAATCATCTATCAAAACATCCGTTTTATACGCTCTGGAATGAAGGCAGATTAAGCAGAGAAGCTCTTGAGGCATACGCACAGCAGTACTATGTTTTCGTTTCTGAGTTTCCGCGGTTTGTATCACGAGTGCATTCGAACACTCCCGATGCTGAAGATCGACAGTTAATTCTTGAAAATTTAAATGAAGAAGAAAACCCAAAACAACCACATGATAAACTCTGGAGAGATTTCGCAGAAGGGATTGGAGTGAAGAGAATAGGAGCATCATTGCTCCCGGAAACAAAAAAATCACTCCGGACTTTCCAACAACTGTCTTCAGCTTCATGCCTGGAAGGTGCTGCATCTCTTCTCGCATATGAATCGCAAATTTCAGAAATTGCTGAACTCAAAGCAGCAGGGTTAAAGAAATATTACGGGGTCAAGGATAAAAAAACGCTCAAGTTTTTCGAAGTACATGGAAAAGTTGATATTGAACATCAAAAAACATGGAAAACTATTATTGCGAAGCACGCAAAAACAAAAGAGGATCAATCAAAAGTCAGATCTGCATTAATTAAATCCTTGAAAGCTATGTGGCTCTTGCTCGACGGAGTATACCGAGAATATTGCTAAGAATGATTTCTCATATCAGTTGTGGAAACTACCACATTTCGTTAGACAAAACAATAATCATGGGCATATTAAATGTAACGCCCGATTCCTTTTCTGACGGAGGAAAATTTCTCGATACTGAACATGCCGTTGCGCAAGCAAAACAAATGATTGCGGATGGCGCAGATATTATTGACATCGGTGGTGAAAGTTCTCGTCCGGGGTCAGAACAAGTAAGCGAAAAAGAAGAATTGAGACGAGTTATTCCTGTTGTTCATCGACTTCTTCATGAAGTAAACGTTCCCTTATCTATTGACACCACCAAACCAACAGTTGCCGAAGAATGTCTCAAAGCAGGTGTTCACCTGGTTAATGACATTACTGGTTTAAAAAATAAAAAAATGATATCGGTGGTCGCAAAATACAACGTTCCCGTCATCATCATGCACATGCAAGGTGAACCAAAAACCATGCAAAAAAATCCAATTTACAACGATGTCGTCAAAGATATCAAACGATTTTTTACTCAGCAGATAAAAGAAGCAAAAAAAAAGAAAATAAAAACAAT
>JAHFLI010000081.1 GCA_023255615.1 Candidatus Woesearchaeota archaeon | reverse complement strand
CTTTGTCATTCAATATAACCCAGTACAATACATCAGATCCTTCAACAATCTGTCCACGCAATTCTTCAGGAACATCAAGGTCGAATGTTTCATAGGTTTCTGCGTCCATGACATTTGCTTTGTTATCTTTGACTGAGAGAACTTGCGCAGTGCGCTTTTCGATGACGGGAACATCAATGTTATCGTGCCCAGGCATAACCACGACTCTTTTTTTATCATCAATAATGCCGACAGCGGTTAATCTCACTTTCGCATGTCCATGTTTCCCAGGTCGTGATGTCTGAGTATCAACAACTTTGCAGGCTGCCCCTTCGACAACAACATAACTTCCCTTTTGTAGACTTCCAACGCTCGCAACTTTTGTAGACATAAGAATTTACTCCCGTGCTGCTAATTTAATATCTCCTGCTTTAACTGTTTTTCTCCCTGCATGATTTGCATATTTGATGGCACGAATTGCAATTTCGTCTGCTTTTTCTTCCACCACTGATTTCAACGCGACCTTTGCTTTGTCGGATACACGATCAGCTCCACATTGCTTCAAAATTTTTTCCATCGCTGCTAATGGTAATAATCGTGCACTCATAAGTCCTCTTTTCGAGAATCTTTTGGATCGCCCAAATCTATTTAAAGCTTTCTAAAAAAAGAATGAACGCATCTTATGACGACGAACCAACCGTTTTAATTCTTCTTCACAGGATGCGCTGTGTTCAAACGATCGTTCATCGGCACGAAATTCTTTGGTGTGGTAAAGGCTGCGTAATTCTGCATTTCTAAATTTATGTTTTTTGTGCAACATTTCGTGATACATCACGTAATCAAGAAGATGAAGATGATTTCTTAAAATTTCACTGATTGAAATTCTGTCGCTCCCATATTCATAACTTCCTAATTTGTTAATGGAATCACACCACACTAAATTAGGTTTTTCCATCAATCCATTAAAATAAAGATCATTGACGCGGTCAAAACTCTTTTCCAACAGTTCGTCTGATTCTGTTTTGGGAATTGCAATGTGAATTTTTTTCATAAACGAATGATACATATCCATATAATGAGTTGATCGTTTTGTTTTGAACACCTTGCACAACAGCAATTGAATCAACCCCATTTGAATTTCTGCTGAGACTCCTTTCCATTCATTACTTAACCCAAACTCGAGAATATGATGGCGTTTTATCACATTCCCGTTATACGAAGAAAATTTTCCAGAATACGCCAAGCTCACTTCATACTCTTCTTTTTTTTCAGGAAATAATTCCAGCAATGATTGCTCGGCAAGGTTCATACAAAGAAAAAGGGAGACAAAATTTAAATAGTTAGCCATTTCTCCCACCACAGGTGTTTAGAGCCAACGCATGAATCTTGTCCAACGGGTTGAGCATCAAATACGTCAGGTAGGGGAAATACCACTTTCCGCCGCATGTCGATTGAGTGATTTCGCTCGATATTCTGCACGGGAAGGTCGTTATGCAGTGATGAATGCGATCGGTATAGCTCATGAGCAACTAAGAGCGGATTTTCCTATTGAATGGAGAAATAAGCCCCTTGGTGTTGAGAATTATTCCGCGAATCCTATAGTTCTTCTTCATGGCTATGGAGAAAATAGGGGAATTTTTCTTGATTATGAAGATCGTTTGCGAGTAAATGGTTTCGGATTGATATATAGAATTAACTATGATTTCTTTGATAGGATGGACGAGACGTCTGAAGGTAAGGTGCTCGAGAGAGTTAGGGAGATCAAGACACAGTCTAGATGTGGTTCAGGAAAAGTTGATATCGTTGGTTTCAGTGAAGGGGGGATTGTCGCAAGATATTTTGCGAAGCATCATACTGATTTAGTCGACCATTGCGTCATGATTGGGGCACCAAACGGTGGAACGTATCTTGCCCTCGCTGGATATATTGCAATGATCGGCGATATCTCAAGAACAGTAACAGCGAAAAAGAAAGAATCTCATGTTGGTGTGAGTCGTACAAAATATCATGTATCAGCCGAGAGCGTTCGTCAAATGATGAAAGGAAGTAGGTTTTTGAAGAGGTTAAATCGACCAAGAGAAGGTGATCCGGTCAAATACGTCAACATCTATTCTCGTGCTGATGAAATTCTCTTGAGCACAACAGATATTGAAGGTGCAATCAATGTCGATATTCGAGAATTGGGGATTCCAGGAATTGGTCACCTCGGCCTTATCCATGATCCCCTGGTGATCGATTGGTCGGTACAATTTCTCAGAAAAGCGCTCAATGGTGAATGGAAAGACTTAGTCGGCCTCTCAGAGGAGGATCTCGTTACACAATTTCCGCTTGAAAAACTTCCTAGCTACTCAACTCATAACGCAAAATCGCAGCATTCATCCCCATATCGCGGAGCTGCACGCCCTCGCGCGTCTCCACGGAAATAATAACGACCGTCGATCCTTGTTTCATTGCTTCTTCTTCAAATTGCAAAATCTTTTCTTCAGGAACCGCTTCTGACAACAACACCGTCTCAACTACTCCTTTCTTTAGTTTATCTAGAACATCCTGCGCACCATACGCAACCATGCCTGGTTTTTTTGCGAGCATTTCAAAGAATTTGAACATAATCTGTTTCTCTTTGCTGACTTCTTCATTTGCTAAAATATCCTGGGATTTATCAAGCAACTCCTGTAATCCGAATTCGCCCGTATAGCTTAAATCTTTCACTCCTATAATTTTTCGTTTCAATTGATCAGTCAAATATTCAATAAAATCATATTTTGTTGGTCCGGGACCGCCAACAATAATTCCTTTTAATCCCTCATAGGTTAAAAATTTCTCCTTTGCATAATCAGCAACTTTTTTGTAATGATCTTTCGCAGCACCCTCCCGTTGTCGTGCAAATCGGGGCGCACTTTGACCTCCCGCTTTAAATTTTCCCGGAACTTCAGAATGTGTTTTCAGTAAGGGAATAATTGTTTTCCCTTTAAGGATAGCAATATTCGCATCCCGTCGATCCATCACAATCATTCCGTACACTTCTTTCTCTTCAAGCATATCCTTCAAGATATCAAGAACAAATTCTTTATCACATCGATAAATTCGTGTATTAAGAGGAACAGGTGGTTCAATGCTCCATACTTGAACATCGCTTTGTCCTTCCCGCTCTGCAACATTACCGGAAAAAGCCGCTAATCCATTCTCGGGAGTTCTCTTAAACAAGCGTAAATGTTGAATCATTCGTTCCAATGCATCTTGCACATTTTTTCGTGTTGAAGAAGATTTAATATTAGACGCAGTTCCTTGCTCTTGAGAAAGTTGATTGATCACTTTATTCAAATCATAGTCTTTCGGCACATACACGCTCACTAATTCCGTATGACGTCCACGAAAGTTTTCCAAATCTTTAATGAATTTTCTCAATCCATATCGTTGGTTTTGACTTAAGTTCATAGAAGAAGATCACCCAGGGCACTATAAAAAGTTATTGTTGTTTTCGGAAAAGTATCCAGCCAACAATCCCAACAAAGAGAAGAAAGATGACGATACCAATAATATTCGCAGAGGGCATACTCGCTAACCCTCGTTCTGCATCATAAATAGAGGTGGTCGTATAGGTGATCGTTTGATTAACAATGCTCGTTCCGCGGAAAATAATAAAGATGAGGCCGATAAAAATAAGTAAGATTCCAGAAATCAAATTAGTGGAATGAATAAAAAATTCTTTGCCAAACGCAGAGAAATGAATCTCTGTACCTTTCATCCATGATTTTTTTCCCAAATCATATTTATCATACAACACTGAAACCAGAAAAAAGGGCACAAAAATGCCGAGAGAATAAAAAAAGAGTAATAATCCGCTTTTGAACATATTGCCTAATAACGTTGCCATCAATAAAATTCCTGATAAGATAGGACCCGCGCACGCAAACCATCCAAGAGAAAATAAAATTCCCCAGACGAAAATACCGAGATTGCTTGGGTCTGGTCTCTTCCGAATTGTCAACAATGGAATTCCTTTTCCGAAGATCATCATTATTCCAAAAAAAACGATGAAAATACCAACAATAACCGTAAGCAATTCATAATTGACGCGTAACTCATCCAAGGTTGTTTTGATGAGGCCCGCGATAATGCCTAAGACAACAAAAACAAGACTAAATCCCAAAAAAAATAACAATGTTTTTTTTGTCAACTGTCGTTCTGTTTTAAAGGTATATGCAAAATAGGCAGGAAGAATCGCAAGAGTACAGGGAAGGAAAAAACTGAGCATGCCACCGAGAAACGCGACAAAAAAAGTCAAATGGTCAGAAAAAAATACTGCTTGATTTTGATTATAGTCAATAATTTTTTGCAATCCCGGAGGTAAATTTAATTTCTCTTCAGCGCAGACAACAGGAAAAAGAAGAATAAAGAAGAGAGAAAAAAGAATGAATGTCTTCATGCGCTCGCTGGCTGAGGTACAGGTGCCGGCTTCACAATCTCATTTGTTTCAAGATTGCGATAGTCACCGTTCATCACCGATACATCCCTAAACACATAGGTTCCATCAGATTCGACGCTTCCGACTTGTTGCCAAACCGTGCCCAAATTAGGATAATCCGCAATTTCTTTCGAGATGAGAATAGTTGGGGCAGATTTGATCTTGTATTTGTCTACCAATGCAGCTCCTTCTTTACTGGAAACGTCAACAGTCTTTTCCTCTTTAAGGAAGACATGATATCGGTCTTGCAAAATTTGTTTGTGTCGCTTGACGTCATAACACGATGTACACTTTGAATCAACGAGATAGGTTAAGGTGACTAAACCATCAATCTTTCCTGTTGAGAGATTTTTATACGGTGGATTAATGGAACGCATAATATAATTTCCATCCGACTCAACACTACCAATTTCAGGCCAACTCTGGACTATCTGCGGATAAAATTTAATACCATTTGACATAATGATCGTTGGCACTCGTTCAATCTTGTATTTCTGCATTAAATTCTTTCCTTGAGTAGAGGAAATATCAACGACATCGTCGCTTGTTACTCCAACTCCTACTTTTTTGAGTGATTGTATCGTACTAGTAAAATCAGTGCAATTGGTACACGTTTTATCGACAAGTTGAGTAACGGTGACAAGCCCATCGATTTGGTCAGAAACGACATTTCGATACGGAGGTTTTTCCTGAGAATAAACAAGTGCATCAGCATTTTTCTTAAAGCCATCTACACTTACCTTGTCGATTTCTCCCGTAACAATAACGCTTGGAACATTCTGAATACCGTATTGAGTGATCAGATCTTTTCCTCCTTGACTACTAAACTCGACACTTTTTTCATTCTCTACTTTTACATTTTTCTTTTTGAGATCAGAAATAACTGGATCAAGAGAAGTACATGATGTGCACTGAGAATCTGCAATAGTCATGAGAGTAAGAATCGCAGGCTTTGCTGCTGCGTCAGCTGCTGCTTTTTTCTCGGCAATCATCCCTTTTAGCTGAGAAACCATGACCATCTGCACAATGAGGATGATGAACAAGGCACCGATAATCGCGAATTTTAACGTATCAGAAGATTCCTTTTCTTCATGATGCTCGTGATGCCCCTGATGCTCGTGCATATGTTCTTTATGTTCTTCGGGAGATTTATCTGTAGTGCTCTCTTTCCGATCTTCTTCCATACGAATCAGCATCCACCAACCATATTAGGGAGATTATTCACGTTAGAAGGTAATGATCCACCAGCTGGTGCTGGAGCTCCGCCAGCAGCAGTTGATTGAACGGTACTTTTGGAACCTGCCTTCATTCCCGAAAGATCACCTTTCAAATTAAACAGTTGAACAGCTTGAACAGCTGCCACAATAACTAACACCACGAGAATTGCAATTAAAACTACATT
>JAHFLI010000010.1:13078-15252 GCA_023255615.1 Candidatus Woesearchaeota archaeon | reverse complement strand
TGCAGGAAAAGAAAAAACCGCATGCATCCATGACTCTCAAAGAAGCAGTAAAAAAACATATCATCAAAACACCATGGCACGCCTATTTTTTAGGACTTGAACTCTCATGGTTTATCAACTTAGGAGTCAACCCTGAGCATTTGCGTGTTAGTCAGCATATTCCAACAGAAAAAAGCCATTATGCTCTTGATACGTGGGATTTAGAATATCAATTTCCTTTTGGATGGAAGGAATTGCTCGGCATGGCAAATAGAACGGATTATGATCTCAAAGCACACATGGAAATCTCAAAAAAAGATTTGAGCATTTTCGATGAGGAATCAAAAGAAAAAATCATTCCCCACGTTGTCTGCGAACCCTCGCTCGGAGTTGATCGAGCCTTTCTTGTCTTTTTGTTTGATGCCTATCAGGATGATAAAGAACGAGGAAATATTGTGCTGAAATTACATCCGAACCTTGCACCGATAAAAGTGGGCGTCTTTCCATTAGTGAATAAAGTACATGATGAGGCACGTAGCGTTTTTACACTGATTCGAAAACAGTTTTACTGTCAGTTCGACAAAAGTGGAAGCATTGGCAGACGTTATGCGCGTGCAGACGAAATTGGCATTCCGTTTTGCGTAACGATTGATTTCCAAACTCAGCAGGATCATACGGTAACCATTCGAGATCGAGATTCAACGAAGCAAATTCGCGTGAAGATTTCCGAACTTTCTCAAAAATTAGAAGGATTAATAAATGGAAAACCCTTTGAAGAGTAAAAAAGGGTGTTGCTGTGAGAACCATAGACGTTAATTTCATCTTATTGCTCCTCGTTCTTCTTCTCATTATCCCTGTCCTCTATTTTGAAGAGACGGTTGGTAACGTTTTGACGGGTCATGCCATTTCTAATCCTCAAGAACTCCAATCTTCAGTAAACACTTTTGCCATTGATTTTCCATTGACGAGTCTCTCTGAAAACGGGGCTCATTTTTGTGTGAAGATCGAGGATCATTCATATGATGTAGTTAATACCCATGGACAATTTACAGTAACGGAAATCTCACTGTGTGACTCTTTTAGTGATTTCATTATTCAATTCGATACACTTGATCACTTTAACGCACTCTTGAATGCTCCTTCCTGTCAAAACTTTTTTACTCAGAATGGATTTACCTATGCGAACACCAAATACTGGGACGGAGATTATCTATGCGATGATTCTTTTACGCAGAGATATTGTTATGGTGTTCAATTGTGCGAGAAAGAAGCGACTGCTCCAGATTCGTTGTTGAATTGTTGCAGTGAAGAATTATCGCCAGCGAATACCTCAACAAGTTCGCAATTCCCGGATAATACTCCTGCAAATCTACTTTCTCAGACTTCTCAAAGTCAATCGCAAAATCCCACTCAGAGTGAATCTTCTTCAAAACCCCAAGATAGTCAACCGAGATCTTCTGGATTTATTAATCGATCTGTGACTAATGATGTCGTTGGAAAGGCTGCATCCCTTAAACCTTCTCCCTTTTCTACCACTCTTTCCTATGTCGCGTATGTTATTGGGGCTGTGTTTTTAATCGGTGCCGCTGTCGGTACTGTTCATCACCGTAATAAAAGGAAGATGCAGCGAAAAAGTACTGCTATAAAAATCTCTTTATGGGCCCGGAAATCTCGCCAACTTGGTTATACTCCTGATCAAATAAAAACTGTTTTGCGAAGACGAAATGTCGAAGAGCAAACTATTAACGAATCTCTGATGATGGCGTTTGGCAAACGCTAAGTTTTATAAGGCATGTCTCGTTCGTTTTCTCTATGGCGATTGTTGATCTTCAAATAGGACAAGGAAAAGTAGATATTGTTGTCGAAATTGTTTCTGTCGGCGAGATTAGAAGCTTTGAAAAATTTGGAAAACCAGGTCGCGTTGCTTCTGCAAAAGTGAAAGACGAAACTGGCGAAATTGTTCTCAGTTTGTGGAATGAAGATGTCGATAAGGTAAGTGTTGGCGATAAAGTTAAAATTGTAAATGGCTTCGTGAGCGAGTTTCGCGGTGAAAAACAACTCAGCACCGGAAGATACGGTCGATTGGAAGTTACCGAAAAAGGAAAGCCTTCTTCTCCGTCTGTCGATGAAGAAGAAATTGAATAATTGGATCTTATTTAATGGTCTGAATAATGCTTTCTAGTTTTTCTCTTTTC
>JAHFLI010000010.1:0-12978 GCA_023255615.1 Candidatus Woesearchaeota archaeon | reverse complement strand
ACGGTCGATTGGAAGTTACCGAAAAAGGAAAGCCTTCTTCTCCGTCTGTCGATGAAGAAGAAATTGAATAATTGGATCTTATTTAATGGTCTGAATAATGCTTTCTAGTTTTTCTCTTTTCCGCTTATCATCAATTCCTATGCAGTTATAAAAGTGTACTACGGATTCTTTATTCTTAATCTTAATAGAAAGTAATTTAAACGGGAATTTAGTCCGAGATGACAAAGTTTGGGTTCAATGGGGATGTTATAAGTTCGTGCTTATAAAACCAGAATCGTAGCTCAGACTGGGAGAGCACTACGCTGAAGAATTCTCTTCAGCCACGTAGGTGATGTGCAGGCGAGGCACGACCTAATTCCTGGGTTCAAATCCCAGCGACCCCATACTCGCCATTTTCTTAAATTTTTCAATTTTATAGGGATTATTTGAACCAACTTCTTTCCAAAACGAATTAATCATCTTCTTTCTATTGATTCTTAGACAAAACATAGTAGAATTAAAACCCCTTTTATCATATGTTTCTTCTGTAACGAACGATAAGAAATAACCTTTGTTTTCAAGAAATTCTTTAATTTCCAATATGGGCTCTTTGTTTTTCAGCGATAAACTTATGCTGTGTTGGCGCCTTTTTCTGAGAATTAATGATCCATCGGTGTCGTAAATGCCTCTGATGAAATAGAGGAAGAATTTCGAATTATTTTTGATCCATAAGGGGACAATTAATTTTATCTTCTTCCCTTTTGGCATTCCTAACTCTTCTAATAAGAGAAATATTTTCTTTGAACTTACTCTTGTGATTACAGTCTTTTGATCTTTTCGTAGGATTAGTTTTGGTTTCACAAAGAATAATTCTTCCACTAATCCGGAGATAAATGTCTTATGATATTCAAGGTCTTTTTCTTGATCACCTGCAATTTCGATTAAATAATGGCCATTAGAATAATGATTCATATATCCATCACCATAAAGAATACCCATTAATTCAGCTAAGTTTTCTGTTAATTTCATTTTTATTTGAGTCAGAATAACTAATTGTGATTTATAATCCTCACGGAGAACTGTCCAGTGGGTTTCCCAGCGACCCCACTTTTCGAATTACTTTTTTATGGATCTCGTTGAGAAAGAAGACGTTGTTCTAATTCAACCGGAGGATCAACACTTTTTTGTTGTGTTAAATCGACGAATTTGTGTTCCGTTACAGCGAACGCAACCGGTCCTTCAGCATTTGATAGCTGATGATGCATATTCATTTTTTCCCACCAACATAATGAACAACAGATTCAACCGTATATCTTCCTGGTCCCACTTCTCTCAGCTTATCCCATGATACTTCTGTTGCAAATAAACCTATTCCGCTAGGTAATCCATCCGGAAGAAGTCTAAAGTAGAGATGATGGTGATGCATTCCAGTCAGTAAATATATTCCTAATTCTGGCATGCTTGGTTCTTGAAAATCTTGAAAAATACTTTGCGAAACATCAATCTCTCTTTGGTATCTATGATTCGCTAGCGCATTATTCAAGGAAAGGGTTATTCGATGATCGGGAGTCCAGACCGCAGTTGTTCTTATCCTCCCGTCATAGATTATGTTCTGAGTGAAATGACCTTCGTCTTCTGATGTTTCAATTTGTAATGCATTTCCTCCTCTCAATTGTCCCTTCAATTCTAAATGAAATGTACCAAAGGAAAGATTCGATGGTCGAATACCGTTGAGAGAGGCAAACAATGCATTCTGGAGAAGAAAAGGATATCTTGGTGTGGTAAAATGGCGATAGAGGTCAATGTCACTGGGTTGCACTGTATAATTAAAACACACCATACGCGCGGAAATGCGTGTTGTTTTATAAAAATAACCCACTTACGCCTTGGGCAGAATATTATTTGCAATAATCGAGAACAAAAGGGTTACAGTCCCTGCGACAATGATATACATGATCGTGCTCCGAATTAAATTTATGCCGAGTTCATACCGTTCATTTAAATTATCGGAACCATTTTCAATTCCATTGGTGAGAATAGTAAGGATCCAGACAATCTGAACAACATACACTCCGACCATGATTTGAAAGTAATAGGCAGGAATACCGCGACCTCCCAGAATGTTGGGAATATTTTTCAATGCACCGAGATTTGATTGTCCCGTATTAAATTGTCCCAATTGTCCGCCGAGTTTTCCAAGAATATTAGTAATCATTGCCGTAATACCGATCACAATTCCAGAAATCACTGGTGCAAGAAATTTAATTTGGGATCTCATCGATGAAATTACATCAGCGAGCAAATCCTTTAATCGCTCATTCACTCGATGAATTTCTTTAATATATTTCGATACATTAATCAATGCTTGTGCAGCAACAGCCGGTCCTTTTTTAACGGATTCCGTCAATACTTTCATAGAACTCTCGATAACCTTCGAAGGAAAATACGTCAACGCACCATATTTTGGATTAAAGATTGCTTCTTCGACAGACATCCCAATTCGACGAATGTTGTTGCTCACTAACTCAAAAAATTTTCCTGACGTTGTTCCTTCCATCGTTTCAGCAACTCGACCGACGGCCATTTCAGTGGGAATCCCATCTCCCAGTCTATTACCGAGCTGAAATAATGCACCGGCAAATTCTTCTTCCAATCGTCTCGACTCTTCACGAATTTTGATAATGTTTTGAGATTTGAGTTTGTAATACATTCCAAGAGAAAGACCAAATGCTAATGTGAGGCTCATACTCAAAATACCTGCGCCGATTCCGAACGGACCAATCTCCTGCCCCGGGTTCTCTCGATCTTCTTCATACCCTAAGAAACAAAAACTAAATCCACACGAGCTTGTCTTGTCTACTTTTCCCCAACCAATGTCTGGGAAATGTAATGCATGGAGAATAATGGGGAGAATGCCGATGGTGAATAATACCATGAAGATAAACACGCTAATGTAAAGAGGATTTATTTTCACCTCCGTTTTTCCGATTGTAAATAATACGTTCCTATATTTTTTAAGTTGAGGATTATCTTCCGAGATGTCTGTTTCTCCATATCCCGTTGGTCGTGTCGCTAAAATTTTTTTTCCCATGAAATACACGAGAAGAGGAAGGAATAGATTGTATATTGTCGCTAAATGATACCACTTTATTTCTGGAATAAAGCTGACTACAAGAGGGAGAATCACTAATCCTAAAATGGGAAGAATAATACCGAGCATATGCAACATCGTAATAGGAGATTTGAGATTGTGGGCATAGTGCAACATTTTTTCATATGTTTCATCAAGAATTAAATCCAATCCTTTGTCTAAGGCGCCGAGACGTTTTTCTTCTGAACCCTCATAGAGCGACGATTCAATCATATGGAATGCTTCAATAAATTCGATGTTAAAGGTCTTCCATGTTTTCAAATACGCTTCAAGAGATTCTTTGACAGTGGAATATTTCTCCGTTTCAACATCCCATAATACTTTCTTGAGATCAAGAGATAACGGCGGACTTAAATGCTCAGCAGCAAAATCTAAAGCCAGTTCTATATTTGAGGTGTGACGCATATACGTAACGACATAGAACACGCACAAAATCATCTGGTTAGATGCTCGTAATCGCCATGTCGTTGCCAAAAAATCAGGAAGCTTTCCCAGTGGACCGATCAGAATCAGAGAGATTCCCATAAAAAAATAGACAAAGAAAAAAGCACCAGAAATAGCCCAAAAAATCATCGAGAGAATAAGACCAAAAAAAATAGGAGTGATAAAGCTGAAGCCAATCACACCGGCGGGAGAAACCTGCAGATGACACATCTCGATGGCCTCCAGTAATTCCAGTTCTCTCTTCTTGGAGGGCTTGATGTTAATTTTTGCAAAAAGTTCACAGAGTTTTTCGTACAATGAAAGGTGGGGCGAGAGAATTTCTTTTCTAAAATCCTGGTATTCCTTTGAATAGATTATTTTTGAGGGCGGCAAGGATTTGGCGCCTAATTCCGCTTCTAGCCGAGTCTTATATTTGAGCAATAAATCTCGATCAACAATCTCGTCTGGCATATGACCTCTTTTTTGGTTTTCTCTTCTTGTAGAAGGTATATAAAGGTTGTTACAAAATCTATTTATACTTAACAACGGAGAAATGGATCATGAGATGGTTTCGGAGCAAACAGTATCCTCTTGCCCTTTTGATTCTTTTTTTAGGTTTTTTCGTGATTACTGCATTTCATCCGTTGTTTTTGAAGGACTTTATTTTAGAAAATGTGTTGACTGCATTATTCTTGTGTTTTTTGATCTCGACATATCGATCTTTGCGGTTAAGTAATCTCTCGTATACTTTCATTTTTATTTTTCTTCTCTTTCATACCATTGGGGCTCATTATACCTATTCAAATGTCCCGTATGAAGATTGGTTTCAATCTTTTTTTGGGGTGAGCATTAATAGTTATTTCGGTTTTATGAGAAATCATTATGATCGGTTTGTTCATTTTATGTTTGGATTTTTCATGGTGTATCCTCTGAGAGAGGTATTGATTACAAAAATAAAATTACGGGGCTTCTGGAGCTTTTTTCTTCCTTTAACCATTATCGCAACCTGCAGCCTTGCGTATGAATTAATTGAATGGGGTGCAGCGCTTATTTTCGGTGGAGATTTAGGCATTGCGTATATTGGCGTCCAAGGTGACGTATGGGATACTCAAAAAGATATGGCATTTGCATTGCTGGGTAATGTGGTTTCATCATTGGGAATCTTCTATTACACCCGAAAAAAACAAAACTAATTCTTGAAGCACTATCTTTATATACCTTGAAAAACTCTTCTTTTCTATGCTTGATATGGTCAGTTTACGGATTATTGAAGAACTTTCTGAAAATGCAAGAACTCCGTACATGGAAATTGCGCGAAAGCTGAATCTGTCGGAATCTGCAATACGTAAGCGAGTAGAAAATCTTCAGAATGATGGCGTGATAAAACAATATTCTCTTGTCGTTGATCATTCAAAATTAGGTTTCGGGAATATCGCATTAGTCGGCGTCGATGTTGATTCAGAATATTTTTTCGATGTCGCAAAACAATTGAAAAAAATAGATGAAGTAAAATATATGGCATCTTCTACCGGAGATCACATGTTCATGCTTAAAATTTGGGCACGTGATTCCGAGCATCTGAATGAAATCAGCAATACGATCAAACACATTGAGGGCGTGAGAAGGATTTGCCCTGCGATCATTAAAGATACTATTAAGGGAACCATTTAAACTCCTTTCTTTGTCTTTGGGACGAAATTCGTTCTTAATCCGCGTGAATTCGTCGAGGTGATGGAAATCTTTATATAGAGATTATCGCAAACTTAACAATCGTTAACTATGATTGAATCTTTTTTAATTACCTCACGGGAAACGTTGGAAGCGAGCTTAGTGATAGGAATCGTTCTTTCGTATCTTCATCGTACTCATAATCATTCGTACAAAAAAAATGTGTATTATGGGATTATTTTCGGCATTCTTGCAAGCATTGCAACCGCGTTTCTCTTTTCCTTTTTTTCTGCAGAATTTGAAGGACAAACGGAATCATTGTTTGAAGGAATTACCATGTTAGTGGGATCGGTTTTGTTGACCACTATGATCTTGTGGATGATGAAGCAACGTCATATGACGGCAGAGATTGAAGGAAAGGTGCAAAAACATTTGGAACATCAATCAATGTTCTCTTCATTTGGAATCTTTTTACTCGTTTTTGTTGCTATTTTTCGAGAAGGTGTTGAAACTGTTATTTTCCTTAATGCAGCACAGTATGCAAGCGGTGTTAATTTTATCGCCGGAACGATAGGCGTTCTTGCCGCTATCCTTGTTGGTTATCTCTTCTTTGTGAGTGTCAGAACAGTAAACATGAAAAAGTTGTTTACGGTAAGTAGTGTGTTGCTCATCCTTTTTGCCGCTGGTTTAGTTGCTCATGGCGTTGATGAACTAGTTGATGCTCAGGTTATTCCTGCCATTGTTGATCCGTTGTATAACCTTAATCCCGTGATGAATTCTGATGGAAGTTATCCTTTGCTTCACGAACAAGGAGCGATCGGAAGTTTTTTACGAGGATTATTTGGATATAATGGAGACCCGAGTCTGATTGAAGTGTCGTCTTACTTCTTTTACTTAGGAATTATTGCGATTCTCTTTTATCGCGTTCAGAAATCGAAAATCCCCTCTTCTGCTTAAATCTTCATCGCTTCGTCTTTGATGGTATTGAGAATCAGTTTAGTATACGTTCGCTCAACAAAATCACAGGATTGAATTTTTTTAAGAAATTTATCCATTGCTTTTGGAGTTTTGAACCGCCCGATTAATGTGCTGTCAAATTCTCCCGTGGTATCATAGACTTTGTAAATATTCGGTTCTTTTTCAAGTGCTTTTGCAAATTCACTGAAACGACCTTTTGAAATTCTAACCTCGATGATTGCGTGAATACCATAGCCAAGTTTGTCGTAGTTTACTCGTGTTGTATATTTTTTGATGATCCCTTCCTTTTCAAGTCGCTTGATGCGATTCATGACGGTAACAAAACTAATTTTGAGTTTCTTTCCTAATTCGCGCAAAGGAATTTTTGGATTGTCAATACATTCATTGAGCACCGAAATATCATGGCCATCCGGGATGTATTCTTGACTCTTGTTCAATTTTTTTGTCATCTCGCGATAGAATTTTAACAAATATATAAAACTTTCTTCTTTTTTTATTCTTTGTTTACTATCTTACTAAAAAAGTTTATATATGTATAGGTGATCCGCATTCCAATCAGTTGGAGGGGGGATAACATGCAATTTGGAACAGATCCGAAGAAAGTGTTGGAGCAGGCAAAGGCAGCCCATATTGATATGGTTGATTTGAAATTTGTTGATTTTCCTGGCCTCTGGCAGCATTTCACTCTTCCATTGAGCGAATTTTCTGAAGATATGTTTGTGGAAGGAGCAGGATTTGATGGCAGTTCCATTCGTGGTTTTCAGGAGATTAATGAAAGTGATATGTTACTTATTCCGGATGCCTCGACCGCGTTTATCGATCCTTTCTCAAAAAATACGCTGAGTTTTATTTGCACCGTTAAAGATCCCATTCGGAAAATACCGTATGACAAAGATCCTAGATATATTGCTCAAAAAGCGGTGAATTACTTGGAGGAGTCAGGCATTGCTGATGAGAGTTATTGGGGCCCTGAGGCAGAGTTCTTCGTGTTCGATAATATCCGATACGGACAAAATGAAAATAGTGGATTTTATTTTATTGATTCAACAGAGGGAATTTGGAATTCTGGAAAAGATGAAGAGGGGGGAAATTTAGGGCATAAACTTCGTCATAAAGAAGGATACTTTCCTGTTCCTCCTTCCGACGCGCTTCAAGAAATCAGAAACGAAATGGTCCGTACGATGATTGAATGTGGGATTCAGGTTGAAGTCCATCATCATGAAGTTGCCACTGCGGGTCAATGCGAAATTGATTTGCACTATGCGCCCATGGTGAAGATGGCAGATCAGATGATGATGTACAAATATATTGTGAAAAATGTTGCATTGCGTTATAATAAAACCGCGACTTTTATGCCGAAACCATTGTTTAATGATAATGGGAGTGGAATGCACACTCATCAGAGTTTGTTTAAGGACGGAAAGAATATTTTCTTCGATAAGAAAGGATACGCGTTGTTGAGCGAGAACGCGTTGCATTATATTGGTGGATTGCTGAAACACGCACCTGCGTTATGCGCGTTTATCGCACCGACAACCAATAGTTACAAACGATTAGTCCCTGGATTTGAAGCTCCGGTTAATCTAGTGTATAGCCAGAGAAATCGAAGCGCGAGTATTCGTATTCCAACGTATTCCGAGAGTGAAAAAGCACGCCGTGTTGAGTTCAGAATGCCTGATCCCAGCTGCAATCCGTACTTGGCGTTTTCTGCGATGCTGCTTGCGGGTCTTGACGGCATTAAAAAGAAAATTGATCCTGGACAACCGATGGATAGAGATGTGTATAGCCTTTCAAACGACGATAAGCTGAGAATAAAAACAGCTCCCAGCACCTTGCCAGAAGCACTCAGTGCGTTGGAAGCGGATCACGAATTCCTGTTGCAGGGTGGCGTGTTTACTAAGGATGCGATCAATACCTGGATTGAATACAAAAAGAAGAAAGAAGTTGATCCCGTCAGATTACGACCACATCCGTGGGAGTTTCACTTGTATTATGATATTTGATTATTTTATCTTTTTTCTTTCTTTCTATTTTACTTCTCTTTTCTTCCTCCCTTGATTCGAATCGATACATTTTTAAATGGTTTAACCTGTTAATTAAGTTAATTAAGTTAATTAAGTTAAACTTATGGTCAAAGGCAAAGCTCCCAAGTTAGTCAAAGATATTGACGAAGAGACCTGGCGTAGATTTGTCGCCTTCTGTATCATCAAGAATATCAAAGTGGGAGATCAGTTAACTCAGGTTCTGAAAGAATTCTTGGAGGGGAAACTCAAATGAAACCCTCCTCTAAAGAGAAGAATTTCATTGACACGATTTCTTCGTATGTATATCTTTCATTGAGAAATGGAAAACCAAAGGATAGCATTATTTCTGAATTGAATGAAATAGGATGTACGTTTGAAGACATTCAGCAGATATTCGGCGCTCTCGGCATGTCAATCTCTGTTCCTGTTGATGATTCTCTCAAAAAAAAGATTGAAGATTATATTCAATTATCACAAGAAAAAGGATTTACCAACGAACGAATTGTTCAAGAATTAGTCTCACTTGGCTTTACCACGACAGAAATCTACTCTCTCTATAGTAGTATCCCGTACCCAACTTCTCCTCCTCCTTCTGATACTCATTTGCGTTTACATATCGACAAACGAATTAGAGATGAGATTACTCATTATATCGTTCTTTCTCGACAAAGTGGAGTATTGGACGACCATACTGTTATCCAACTTCGCCAAGCAGGATGCTCACCTGAAGATATTGAATCAGCAATGGCTGCTCTCCATGGAAAAATTCCAGTAGAGGAATCATTTACTCAAGAACAGAAAAGACTGATGAGTTATGATGTTAAAATTCCGATGACCATATTATTCCTTTTTGTTATTATTTTTGGAGGATTGTACACTGCTATCGATACACCAACTGGATTGGTTACGGCTGATAAATTATTTTCATCTCATCAGTTTATTAGCCGATCATTTTCTGCATCGCAATCAATACCTCTCGATATTGAAGGAGAATTAACTCATCTCAATATTTCTGGAACGATGAGCCGTCAAGGCATCGTTAAACTCTATCTGAATGATTCCGGAAAAAAGTACCTGATCTTTGACAGCGAGAAATATTCGTTGGACAAATTAAGCACGTTATCAGGTGAAGAATTATCGGAGAGCATTGGAGATCGTGAAGCGGACGGAGATATTCATGCACGGTTGGATTATGCGAACTCTGAACTTTATGACAGCGATAATAATGGTCGCGAACCAGAAGATGGCATTATCGATATTCAGATTACCTCATTATCTCAACTAAATCCCGAGTTTCGATGTACAAAATGGACAGTTCAGAATCTCGATTCAAGAGAAAAAACGTCCGTGTGTTACGGAGCATCGTCGTGCTGTTCATTAGCACATTTGAAGCCAATCAAAGATTCTTGGAATGAAACCTTTTATCTTAATTACGGTAAATATGGGGCCGGTCATCGGAATAAAATCTCTGCTCAGATTATTTATGCTGAATATAATACGAGTATTGATAATCCATATTCCCTTATTCTGTATAGTCCATCTGTTGATATTGGGGCGTATTTCCTCAGCACTGATATCTCCCTTGAAAGTGTATGCGAGGATACATGCGACTTACCTTACTTGAACTCAAGTCATTACCTTCTTGATATTGAAGTAGAAGATGGGAACGTCAGTATTTCTTCTATTCAGTATTCGGTAAATAAAAAAGTCCCTAATAGTGTTCCACTGTTCAGACCAATCGACGATATTGAAATAAAAATGAATACGTCGTATGATTTTGATTTAGGTGATTACGTTATTAATACAGATAACGATACTCTTTCTTATGATTCCATTACGTCCGATGGAAATATCTCTGCGAGTGTAAAAGATTCTTTAGTATCTATACTACCCCAGCCTAATTTTGTGGGAACGTCATTCATTACCTTTACCATCAACGATTCTGAATCTGTCGCTCTTTCTCATTATGTAAAGGTGTCCGTTATCGAAGATATTAATTATTCCCTTATTACCAAAGAAGAAAATATCACCCAAGGGTTAGCAGTTATTGGAAAACCAGTAAAATGGAGAAGGACCATTACGTTAAATGAAAGTCGGGATAAACTCTCTGTCCCACTCAATGATCGTGCCTTAAATATATCCGTAAAAACGATGGTCGGGAAACAAGAACATAAAATCGATGATGAGAACCTTCTCATTAATGATAATGGAGAACTCAAAAATATTTCAGAATATGAAGAAGAGAATGGAGTTCGACTGCTTGACGAGCGTATTAATCAATTGCAAGGCCAGAAGAGAGAAATAAGGGGAGAAAAACCAGTAGAACAACTCAAAAGCATTAACAATAAATTAGCAGAACTCCAAAACCAAAAAAATGATATAACTGGATTTGCGGTCAGTGTTGAGACCATTGATACTAGATGGTTTTATTCTCTCCTTACTTGGTTATCTCAATCTCCCTCTAGTGGAGCTGCAGTAACTACTTTCGATCAGAAGAATGAAAGTCCGATTGAGCTTATCGTGAAGGAACCTGTTGATGACCTTATTGTTGACTATGAAACGCCACCTCCTGAATCGCTTGAAGTTCAATTTTCAGAGAGCAAAAAACAAATTGCGATTAGTTCTGATGAACATTATATTAATATTCTCGCGTATACTGCTATTCCTAATATCCCTCGAGAAGCAATCCATCTCTACCATCTTGTCAATGGAACGAGTGTTTATGTTAATATTACTGACTACAAGGATAATGACCATGATGGAAATATAGATGAAATTTGGTGGGTGGTTCCTCATTTATCATCGGAAGTATATGAAGTACAGCTTGACATTCTGACGGTTCAAAGCTATCCTATTGTTGGTGGTAACTGGACGGTTGATTTCAGAACGGTGGGTAAAGCTGATCTAATTATTACTGCCATCAACGATACAACTTTTGGAAAATCTTACCCAGATGATCTTTCTCCTTTGGAAATTCGATGCGGGAACGAAATAAAAAAATCATCATTTAATGGAACATCAGTTGTCGTTAAGAATTATCAATGCAATGATAATTCCCATCATATCTCAAAAGTACATACAGCGGGCCAACACATTCAGGAATTTCGATTTGGAGACGATATCGAGTACGCATTTAATCTTGCTTCCTTTTCAACTGTTCAAGCAAATAATTCTGGCCCATTTGTAGGTAGTCACATTTTTTTAAATTGGACAACGAATGACACATCTCTCTCGCAGACTTGGATTCAAGTGCAAAATAGTACTGGTAAATTTAATGTGAGCTATAAGATAGTATCTGGCACATCGGCTGATCACAATTATACCTATCGCGTGTTTGATCCACAGGATACAAAATTGAACTTTACCGTCTATACAAATGATACAGCAGGGGAAGTTGCATCCACGTCAGTCGTCTCTTTGTATGTTCTAAACAATGCCAATATTAACAATACGGTCTTTGCAATTAATAATAACAAAAGTAAGTATGGATACCTTCAAGGGTCCCCCAATAATATCACGAATAACAATACAGGTGAAGTGTTGCGATTAAGCTCAGGAACGTCTCGTGGGCTATTTACGTCGCAAATATTCTCCCCCCCCCACATTATTCGATGGATTAATATGTCATTGATTAATGGAACTCAACCAGAAATGGAATTAGGAGCACAGTATGATAATTTAACTAATGTCACTGGATTGTGGCATTTTAATGATGGATATTCTGCAGCATATGGACCGGCGATGAGTAACGTCGCAGATACGTCAATTAATGGGTCCAATCCCCGATATGGAAATGGTACTCTCTCAACAAGAATTGGATATGCAACTACTACAAACTATCCTTTTAATATCGGATCTCAATTTAGTTTTTCTGCGTGGATAAGGAAGGGAGAAGCAACAGCTGGTAGCGAACATGCGGTGATGGGAAATGATGGGGCATGGAATTCTCAGAACGGTTGGCGGCTTACATTTCCATCAAATACTGCACCTGCATTTAAGATAGGTTATTCAGGTAACTATCAGTATTTCTACTACTCTGCATTGGAAGAAAGTAATTTTGTCTGGCATCATTTGGTTGGTACCGTTGACGGACTCCAAGTGACGCTCTATGAGGATGGAAAGTATAAACTAAATGATACCCTCGGAGGAACTCCTGTTGTAGGAACACATGATTTATATGTAGGAATCGCGAATAGCGGGTATAATTTCGATGGTCACGTTGATGAATTAGCATTTTTTAATACGACGTTAACATTGGATGATGTTAAAGCTCTCTATAATCACCGTGCATGGAAAACAAATATTAGTATTCGAAGCTGTAATGATGCAAACTGTGTTGGAGAAAATTTTGTCAACATCAATGATTCAAATCCGGTCAACACATCATTTTTGTTGGACAATAAATATTTCCAATATCAGATTGAATTCTTAGCTGGTAACTTATCATCAGGTCCGACGATCTATAATATTACCTTTTTGGGAAATATAGTCTCCACAAATGTTACAGCAATTACCAATGCAACAGAAACATGGAACTATGTCTTTAACCAATCTCTTGAACTCTCGTGCGCGATCAACGCCACCCCTGCAAATAGAACACTTCTTAATACTTCTTTATGGTCTGATTTAAACGGTTCATGGAATTTAATGAGTTCGAACACAAGTCCATCATTAGATGCAACTTCTATGACGTTATTCATGAACTATTCTTCAAATCAATTAAACAAGATCTCCAGTAGATGGGTAAAATGGAAT
>JAHFLI010000080.1 GCA_023255615.1 Candidatus Woesearchaeota archaeon | reverse complement strand
GCAATAAGACCAACTCTATCTAACAACACAGGAAGAACTTCATCATCAGTAATACTCAATACTCTCGTTGGCGGTTCAATACCAAGTCCACGGTAAAACTCAGCCAAGGAAATGACCTCATTAAATGTTGGACAAGATTGATATTCCAAAGAAACATTGCCATATTCGGGATAGGCTGTAGCCCAACATTGACGTGAAAGTCCAGTATGTGTAAAACGTACTGCCATATCGTCTCGTTTAAGCACACCCATATTCTCAGAAGATAATCGAACAAGACGGTTCCCAATTTCCATCGTGGGACGGAAAACTTCATGGTCTGGATCTCTTCTCGGAAATAATTGTTCGCCTTCAGGAGTAAAATATTTGCAAATCATGCATGTTCTAACCAGTACGGGAGTTGGACAACTGTAGACATTTGATGTCATACCTTTTTGGGGATATTCAACATATAAAAACCTTTCCATTTTATTATCACTACTAAGTAATATCAAATAAACTTTCAATATAGAAAATAAAAGGAACTCATCGATTCGAACACAACTTTTTTAAATCTATATATTGTCATCGATATATCCTAGAATTCTGTTTTCATTACTATTGAATAACAAATCATAGAAACCTTTAAATAGAAACCGAGCTTTATATTTCGTTTATGATTGGGGGTTATATGAACACAATATTAGGGTCAAGAACCAATTGTTATCCTACTCATAGTAAAAATAAGCTGAAAATGACTTTTTTTTGGCTTGAATAAGGTATTTTAGGCATATTTAGGAAAAAGACCCGATCAGAAGACAGTGAACAAGGCTGATCTAGCCGGTAAAGGGAGAAACATGATTGTCCAAAAGGAATTTTTGAATAAGCTTAAGGATTTTGGCCTCAACACCTATGAGTCAAAATTGTGGACGGCATTGCTGTCAAGAGGCGTATCAACAGCAGGCGAGCTTTCTGACATTGCAAACGTGCCAAGATCCAGATCATACGACGTTCTCGAAAGTTTAGAAAGAAAAGGATTCATTGTTATGAAATTGGGGAAACCCATCAAATACATTGCAGTGGCTCCGGAAGAAGTGCTTGAGCGAGTCAAGAAAAAGATTACTGAAGAATCTGACAAGCAACTCAAAAATATGGAAGAATTAAAATCTGGGGAAGTCATCGATGAATTAAAATTGCTTCATACTCAGGGAATTGAATTAGTCGATCCAACAGACATTAGCGGATGCGTCAAAGGAAGAAAAAACTTATACGACCACCTCGAAGGCGCAATAAAAAAAGCGGAGTCTTCTATCATCATTATGACGACGGCAAAAGGCTTCATTAGAAAAACTGAAGCATTGAAATCTGCATTGTCAAAAGCAAAAGCACGCGGTATTAAAATTCGCATTGGTGTTACTTCTTCAAAAGATATTGTGAAGAAAGTTCAGGAAATGTCAAAAATCGCAGACATAAAATCATCTGATGTCAAAGCACGCTTCTGTCTCATCGATGGCAAAGAAATAACATTCATGCTCCTGAACGACGAGGAAGTGCATTCCAGTTATGACGTTGGTGTCTGGGTGAATTCCAAATTCTTTACTTCTGCCCTCGAAGCATTGTTTGATGCCGAGTGGAAGAAAATGAAGGACATTGAATAATTTTTTTACATCTTTCTTTTCGTTGCTTTTTGCGCAAGCAGGACCGCAACAAATAAAATGACGATAAATATACTCAACCCTCCAACGTCTATCAATGCAGACTGTACTCCCGTTTCAAAAATCAAGATATGACGGAACAATTCTTCGCTTAACACAAATGGACTTCCTGATGCGATGAGGGCCAATGTTTTTGTCATTCGTTCAATCGGCACGACAAGCGAAGAAAATAATAATAACACAATGCTCAATGATATTGATGCAATCGTTGCCGTTTCTTCTGTTCTGAATAAATACCCAATAAACATACCAATAAGAATAAACACAGCACTCACCATCATCAATGCAATAATTATGCCGGGAATATTTGTAAAGGAATCAATTCCGAAAAAGATATGGGCAATAATCAACAGCACGAACGCTTGAACTAATACCATAAATAAATTCGAAATAAAAATACCCACCATGAAGAAAGGAGAAGGAATTGGCGAAATAAAATTTCTGAAATATGCCTTTGATTCTTTTTCAGTAAGAACGGTTGTTGCAGAAAGTAAGACGGCAATAAACATTATGACTAACGTAAGCAGAGAAGGAAACAAAAAGTCAAAAGATTCTTTCTCCGCGGTCACTGGTCTCAAAATTGTTTTAATCGGTCGTAAAATGCGTTCTGAATCGACGGAAGTAACCTTACTGAGATCAGTACGCATAGAACTCAAGGAGATAGATAATGCCGATACATGGAGCAAACTATTTCCGAGCATTTGACGAACTTGCTCAATTTGTGTTGTCGCATTCCCTTGTGCACTTTGAAATGATGACGTAGCAGAATCTGCTTGCCCTAATCCTTTTTTCAAATTCTCAATGGTGTTTTGTGCATCATTTAACATGAACGTTGCGTCTGTGATACTTTTTGAGAGTTGATCAAATTCATTGACTCCAATACTCTCAATCTGTTGTTTTGATGTTGCTAATTGTTGCTGCAAGGATGAGACCTGAGATTGTTGAGTTTCAATAGACGTCAATGCATCTGCAAGGTCGCTACATTGTTGAGAAGGCGATGAACAAAAAGAACTGTTCATTTGCTGTAGCGAATCTTTTAAATCATTCAAACTTGCGAGACTTGATGTCAACTGTGAAGAAAGTTGATTAAGTGAAGCGACACTTTGACTTTTTTGTGCCTCAAGAGAATCGGAAACTGATTGAATGGTCGCATCAAAACCTTCTAATTTTGTTTGAAATTCAGTTATTTTACTTTCTGTACTCGCAAGAGCATATCCAATCTGATCTCGATTGTACGATTGATTAAGATTTCCGACTGCACCGATCTGTGCCAAGAGATCGTCAATAGATTTATTCAATTGTTCACCATCAGACGAGAGCGTATCGAGTGATGTTTGGCTTTTCTGAATGTTTTCATCGGCGCTTCGCAGAGTTTCCAACATTTGTTGCACGAAGTCAGCGCTTAATTCATCAGACTTTTTTGACACTTTTCGAGAGAGCGTATCCCAAATAATCATGGCGAGGTTAATCCTGCTATAGTCAAGATGAAACACAATTTCGTTTGCTTGGCCCTCAACAGAAGGGTTAAAATTGGGAGGAAATGCAATACAAATATGGGATTCAGAACGTTTTACTGAATCAATGCATGAATCCAGCGTCTCAAATTTCGTAATTTTGTAATCACTTACCGATAATCGCGAGATGAGATCCTCAGTAACCGGACTTGTGCCTTTCTGAAACGTTGCAATGGTAATAGAATGTAATCCAGTGGTATTGAACGCAGCCCCAATAATTCCCACAATGAATAAAGGTCCTAACAGAATAATCAATGCAGACGCTTTTGTTCGATAAATTAACTTTACATTTTTTACAATAATTCCCCATAATGCGCGTCCTATCATGGTATCTCGGAAAGCACCTTTTCAATTGTTTGCGAATCCCAATTCTGTTTGAGAAGCATGTGCCGAATCTGTTCTTTCGTAAATCCTTGACGATGTGCACTATGGACGGAGAATTTGAGCTGAGAAATTTCGGAATACCGTGGACCTTCTTTTAATTTCATAAGCGCCTCAAACACTTCCGAGAGACTTGGTTTGTTCACATTTACTTCAATCAAATGCTCATGAGCTTCTTCAACCCAATTTAGAATCGATCGAAGCACAAGTTCAGCGCGAGGAGTATAGAGAACTAGTTTGTGTTCTCGATAGGCGAAGGATGAGATAGGCATGTTTTCTTTTTTGAGGCTTCGTATCAATGCGAAATAATTTGCAGGAACCGTTTCAAGAACAATCTCTTCATTTCGAGAATACTTCCGTTTTAACGAATCAGGAGTTCCACATTCAACAATTTTACCGTCGCTAATAATACCGACACGCGTACATGATTTTTCAATCTCACCAAGGAGATGGGAAGACACAATAATCGTTGTTCCTTTTTTATTGATCTCATGAATCAAACGCCAAAAATGGGAGCGCAAGATCGGGTCTAAGCCGATCGTTGGTTCGTCGAGAATTAATAATGGCGGATCATGAATGAGCGCGCACGAAATATCTAAACGTCTTTTCATTCCACCCGAAAGATTTTTGGCAATCGTATGTTTATCTCCAGAAAGATGGACCAAATCAAGCAATGCATCAGCTCTCTGTGTAATGCTTTTTTGTGAAAGGCCATACATCTTGCCGAAATAGGTAATATTTTCAATGACCGTAAGTTGATCGTAAAAACATCCATCCTGTGTTGAGAAGCCGACGTCTTTTTTGATCAGACGACTACTTTTACCAACCTCTTTGTTATCGAAAAGAATTCTTCCTGCATCAAGCGGATAAAATCCGATCAATGAGCGCAAAAAGGTTGTTTTTCCTGCTCCACTCACCCCAATCAATGCAAAGATTTCTTGAGGATAAATATCGAGAGTAACTCCGTCAAGCACCACTTTTTTCCCAAATCGCTTCGTCACTTCAATCAGTTGGACAATTGGTTCTTGCATGTCGTTTCTTTCTTTTCTTCTTTTTTAAAGGTTGCGTGTGGTCTCGAACAAGTGACGTCAAATAAAATAATGCAAAACCTTTAAATATACAAGCCTTCTAAGAATGGTATCCAAAAAACGAGGTGTGTACGGAATGGCCGGTATTGATGTTCAAACGATTACGTTGGCAATTATTATTGGAACGTTGCTTGCAATTGTCTACTCATTACGAG
Source organism: Candidatus Woesearchaeota archaeon (assembly GCA_023255615.1). Classification (GTDB taxonomy): domain Archaea; phylum Nanobdellota; class Nanobdellia; order Woesearchaeales; family JACQSR01; genus JACQSR01. The sequence goes on along the minus strand of JAHFLI010000080.1, from coordinate 1,039 downwards.
TTCTTGTTCTCATGGAGAGAAGAATCGCGCGGATTGAAATGCACATTGAGCGCGTCGTTGATAAAATAATCAGAGAAGAATTGCGCATTGAACGAAGTGTCGTGAAGAAAAAGAAATAAAAAAGAAAAAAATTCGTTCTCACGGACAGAACGTTTTTTTGTACACTCCGATATTCGGCCATGAACGTTTGTAATAGACATACTGGTTCTGAGACACTAAATGCGGAATCGTGTAATAGTCAAGATCTCCAAGAGTTTCCACCTGATTTCCGTCAAAGTACTTTAACTTGACGACATAATTCGGATATGGCCCTGGTCCGGATATTTCTTTCCACATTATTTTTCCGCCTTTAATTGATGGAGAAACTGCTGCCACATCGCTCGGCAGTTCAGCAATAATTCTCGATATGGTTCCATCAAAATAAGTGACTTTGTTATGTCCACTTTCTTTGCTGATTATTGCAAGCTCCTGATCATCGTTAGCGACTAAACCACTTAACTGAGGTGTGCTTGGATCTCCAGTCGTTATTTGTGTTTTTTCTCCAGCTACTGGACTAAATAAATAATAATTTCCTCTATACTCTCCATAACTACCTATATTAATGATGACCAGCGTATCTCCAATGGTTTCAACAACCTCATACGTTCCGAGAGCAGGGTCATTTACATCTCGCGGATCTTTGCATGGATGCGATGGTGAAAATCCATCTAGACATTGAACAATTTGTGTAACAATTGGTCCATCATGCATAACTTCTGTCAATACACCATCATCAAAAAAGGGTCTTCCAGAAAGTGGAGTCCGCGAACCATTGTTGACGAAAACACCAGCGGTAGATTCCTCTGCACTTAGATTCCTGTAGACCATAGTATTACCAAAAAGATCCATATCAAATTTTTGTGAGCTTCCCCCCGTAGAAGGTAAAAGTGCCCATCTTTTCAACGTGTTTGACCCCCCATAAGTATATAACGCATTGAGACTATCATACACTCCAAAAGATCCTCGTGCTTCAAACACGAGATTATTTCCGCTTGATGCC
>JAHFLI010000079.1:4399-5922 GCA_023255615.1 Candidatus Woesearchaeota archaeon | reverse complement strand
TCATATTTACCAGCGAATATTACTCTCAGCGATTGGGGTTTAGGAACACTATACAATGCGAATATCACCGATCAAAAAATGGTTATCACCAATGAATCACAGGACGAAAAAATATTAGGAGTATGGCATCTCGATGATAGCTTTAATGATTCAGGCCCTCGAAGCTATACCCTTATTGGGACAAATACGAGCACCGGCTCTGTCCGATTTTCTACGTTTGGCAAAGAAGGGAATTATTCTGGAAATTTCTCCTCTTCATCGACTACGACCAGTGGGCGTTTAAAGACGAATACCCCATTGCGATATGGATCTAATTTTACCATCTCTCTTTGGTTGAATGCCAAGGACGCCTCAATTGGTTCAGAAGAAATTGTTGCGAATAATCATGCTGGATGGAATTCGGCAAGTGGATGGTCATTTACTTTTGCCAGCAGCAATGTCATTCAATTTAAAGTTGGGGGAGATACAACCTATTCATATATCGCAGGACCAACTGTACATAATAATGATTGGTATCATGTTGCGGGTGTTGTTCGTAATAATGGAACCATCGAGATCTATGTCAATGGGACAAAAGTTTCAAATGGTCCACGAAATTATACTGACTCCAATCTCAATACAAGCTTAGGAGCTTACACTGATGCAGGGTCAGGAACGAGTGACGGCCAATATGGATTTAACGGATATATTGACGAAGTGCGTATTTGGAACAGAAGCTTATCCGAGCCAGATATTAAACAATTATACAACATTCAATACGGAAGATATGCCAACTTTACTTCTCAAATTTATAATCTTTCGGGAAATAAAACGGTTCAGAATATTACTGTTGGAATAATAAATAACAGTTTAAATAATATCTCAATTCGATATAAGATTTGCGCGACCAACACATGTGGTGAGCAATGGTCAACAGCATCATATAGTCCAAATATTTTGATTGGTACATTAGGAGGATATGTGCAATACGCATTAGACTTATACTCCAACAATTATACCAATTCTCCCGCAGTCTATAATGTTACTGTTGAATATTCACTAGGAGATACTACCATTCCAACATCATCAGGAATACAATCCAACAACTCAAATCCAACAAACGGGATGCATATCTTCCTCAATTGGACAGTAAGTGACGAAACTCAAGCAAACATGACGTGGGTTCAAGTGCAAAACAGTACAGGAAAGTTTAATGTTTCGTTCATCAAAGTCTTTGGAACACAATCTGAGGCAAATTATACTTATCGAGTATTTGATGCAAAGAATACAAAACTGAATTTCACTATTTATGTGAATGATACATCAAATAATATTGGTTCGAGCAGTATACTCTCTATTATTGTGAACAATACTATTCCCATTGCAGCGTCGATGAAAATAAATACGACTGATAATGTAAATCGAACAAATGGAACCGTCTTCGGATACTTTGATTATGCAGATACCGATAATGATCTTCAATCACGAAATGAAACGAGATGGTTCATTAATTATACCTATTATTCCGTCTACAATAATCTTAC
>JAHFLI010000079.1:0-4389 GCA_023255615.1 Candidatus Woesearchaeota archaeon | reverse complement strand
GAACAAATGGAACCGTCTTCGGATACTTTGATTATGCAGATACCGATAATGATCTTCAATCACGAAATGAAACGAGATGGTTCATTAATTATACCTATTATTCCGTCTACAATAATCTTACTCTGTTGAATGAAACCAATACTACAAAGGGATACAACTTCACCTTCTCAGCCAGAGTCTTTGATGGTTCAGATTGGAGCGATTGGACAAATTCAACCACATTAACCATCCAGAATATGGCGCCAACAGCTACCTCATTTAAACTCAACACATCAGATAACCTAAACAGAACAAATGGAACCGTCTTCGGATACTTTGATTATGCAGATACCGATAATGATCTTCAATCACGAAATGAAACGAGATGGTTCATTAATTATACCTATTATTCCGTCTACAATAATCTTACTCTGTTGAATGAAACCAATACTACAAAGGGATACAACTTCACCTTCTCAGCCAGAGTCTTTGATGGTTCAGATTGGAGCGATTGGACAAATTCAACCACATTAACCATCCAGAATATGGCGCCGCTCGGCGTAACGACATTCACTCAACCATCCTCTCCATTTAATACCTCATTGAATACTAGTATTGCTTGGACAGTAGCGACTGATGCCGATGGCGATACACTGAGATATTATTTCTACATAGATCAAAATAATCCTCCAATCACTTTACGAACAAATTCAACACAAGCGAATTCGAGTTCATTATTGACGGCACAAGGATTGTGGTACTATCGCGTTGCATCGTATGATGGTAGCGACTTTGGAAGCAATTCTTCAATCAGGAACATTTTCTATGATACACTGAATCCTGGAGCAGTACGATTCTTGATGAATCTCTCAAACACGAATTCAACGATACTCATAAACTGGACAAACCCAACAGATACTGATTTCAACTTTACTCAAATTTATGTTAATAATATTTTCGAGATTAATACTACGGACACAAATTATTCTGATTCCAATCTCATCAATGGAACAAACTATACCTATTCATTACGAACGTATGATAAAAACAATAATATCAACACGACATGGATGAATCTCAGTGTATTGACATGGAATAACTCTGACACTGAACCTCCGGGATCGGTGAGAAATCTTCTTAATATCTCACAAGATTATCATTACATCCTCTGGAATTGGACCAACCCATCAAATGAAGATTTCAATTATAGTTTGATTCAAATTAATGGGGAATTCCTGGCAAATACATCTGATTCGTTCTTTAATCATACGAGCTTGACGGCATCAGCACGCTATACGATCAATATTACTACATTTGATATTTATGGCAACCAAAATACGACGAGGAAAAATCTCACGACTATAACCGGAGACATTCCTCCATTACCTTCGTCCACTATTGAAGAAACAGTTCCTGTAGTAGAGTCGACCCTTGGGGGTAAATCATCTTCATTTGTCGGTGCACCCGTTGTTCGCTCATGGTCTACACTCTCCGCGGGTCAACAGGTTTCATATTCTATTTCTCAACATGGAAATCCTGTTAACACAATCTCTTTTACAGTTACCGATGATGTAAAAGATGCTTCTATCGTTATTCAAGAATTTAAAGATGTTACCCGAGTACCACTTACTCTTGAAGGCAGTATTTACTTTATGTTCTCTATAACTGAGAAAAAAGTGAAGGTCAAAGACGTTGAGTATGAATTTACTGTTGAGAAGAAATGGCTCGATTCAAAAAATGTTCATGCAGAGGATGTCACTTTGTTTAGGTTTGACAACAATGAGTGGATAGTGTTGCCAACACAAATAATAAAACAAGACGATCAAGCTATTTTCTATCGTTCATCCTCTCCGGGGTTCAGCTATTATGCCATTGTTGCTCAACCACAACAATTGGAAAAATCCCCTTTGCATGTAGTATCACAAAAAGAAATTAACGGATCATCCCAACAAGCGCAGTTATCTGAACTGAAACCATCAATCTCCCTAATCTATACGGAGCTTTGCATTCTTTCTATTGTTTTCATCCTTATCTTGCTCTTTGTACGCCAAAATCTTAAGAAATAACTTCTATCTTTCCAACACGTTCTATTAAGTCCATGCTATAATTTCCTTCTTTCGTCAACAAGAGTGTTTCATAACTTTTGAGCACATCAGGAAACTTATCTTTCAGTTCGGTAAGAATAGTGCATAGATTTCTAAATGTATCAATCTCAATTTCCAATTCAAGTTGCCAAGGACCGACGCAAGAAATCACTGCCGTAATGTTTTTTTGGAGACGGCACCAATAGACAAGAGATGGGAGAACTCCTCCACGGGGATTGTTGAGGAATAACAGAACTTTATAATACTCATAGCCGTATTTCGATGCATCAATGGATGGCCGATAATACACAATGATTCCTGATTTTCGCAGTTCTTGGAGTGTCTTTTTTATTGTTTTCACATTGCGCTTTGTTTTTTCCGCTAATTCAGAATATTTTATTCGTGACTCCTTTGATAAAAATTTTAACATCGCTATTGCATCAGCGGATAATTTTTTGGTCAATGGTTTTTCTTGAAAAGACGTTTCAATCATTTTGCTTTGCTTATCCAGTAAATATCCTCGTGCATGATATTCAAAGCTGACATTGATGAGAATAGCGGAACTGCTGATGAGATTTCCAAATTTCTCCTGAATCATGTTAAAGAAACTGTTAAAATCATGAGGTGTTGTAGCGAGAACGCAAATTACCGCATCATAGATTCCAGCACATTGAGCATACCACCACACTCGGGGATGTTTTTCGATGAACGAAAAGAATTTTTCTTTTTGCTCCTGATGTGATGCATGGAGGGAAACCCATAATTTCCAGACTGTTAATCCGAATCGCGAGGGATCAAGGAGAACATAATAACCGCGGATAATTCCTTTCTCTTCAAATTGTTGTAATCGGTATTCTGCGATCATTCTAGAGACATGAGCCTTTTTTGCGAGCTGTGTAATAGGCATTCTCGCGTCTTTTTCTATTTCAGAAAGTATTTTCCGGTCAATTTTATCTAGACGGGTATTATTTATTTCAGCCATTTTATTTGAGCAAAAATACCATTTATTCATAAATTTGAATCAGTACTTATTTAAATATGTTAGCATAGCTCCATTGTACTTCCGCGAAATGCGGGATGGGTTTCTCTGATATTCCAAAAAGAATATCGTGCTTTGAGAAGCCCTATTACAATTATGAGGTGAATGAACATGGTAGGTTATGGAGTAAATGGTTCAAGTGGTTTAGGAATTCCAGGAAGTGTGAGATATAAGATTTCTTTGTTGGCACCTGCAGAAGATGTTGCTCGACACCTTACTACATTTGATCCTAGAAATTTATATGCAGTAATTGCACGAGTGGGTGCAAGAGATGGTGAGAGAGGTAATTTCCTAGCTGTTCATGGAGCATTACAATATACGACTTTTCTTGCAATAAAGGGGAGAGAATTGCCGAATGCAAATGGAGAGCAAAGCGATATCGATGACAAAATCGCTGCTGTCGAGAATGTTTCAGCAAAACTGCGTGATCACATTCGTGAAGCACGTGCGGTTCCTTTAGAGGGGCTCGCTAAAGAGCATCATGATCGAAGAGTTGCAATTTATCATGGACGTTTAGGACTCGAATATTAGTCTTACATCTTATTTCTTTTTATTTCTCTTTTTGCCCATTCGTTCCATTCAAAGAAAATTCGTTTTGAATCAAGCGAACCAACTTCGTCTTTAATCTTATCAGAAATCTTGTGATATTGATCGTTGGAATTAATCGTAAATTCTGCTTCGAGAAGCTGAGGATTGTTTAATTTATCCGACATATTGACAATTTCTTCCTTTATTTTCGCTCGTAGTTGAATGTTATCCCAGACGGCATCCCAGTTGCCCGCCCATTCTCGAACATTTCCTGCAATGGCTTTCAAAATCTCAGAATCACCGTTAATGAGATCAGTTGAAGGCTCTAACTGATCTGTTCTCGTATCATATTTGAGTAAATCAATAAAACCATTCTCAAGAAGAGGATCATCCGTCCAATGTTTTCTAATTTCCGTTATTGATGTTACTCTTCTCCATCGATGTAATCCATCTGCAGAATGAATAGGGTTAGCAACCATCACGATATCGGTCGCTTTGAATGATGTTTTCGGTACTCCTAAATCATTGACCACTCGGTCAAAGACTCCGTAGGGAGAATCAGCGTGAATAGTCCCCGCAACAATGTTTGCGAGCGCACCGATTCTCATCGCCTCATATAATGATTTGGCTTCGGTTGAACGCACTTCACCGACGATTAATGCAGAGTCTCCCATACGCAACGTTGTTCGAATTCCTTCTTCAGCGGGCACTTCTGAGGTTCCCTTCGTCATGGCAGCAGCAACTTTCAATTGTTGAATA
>JAHFLI010000078.1 GCA_023255615.1 Candidatus Woesearchaeota archaeon | reverse complement strand
TCGTTGATGTACGTCGAGCTCGTTCTGCTTCCATTTCAGGCACCGTGAGAAACGGAACAGACGAAGAAGGAATAACCAAAACCCCATTTCCTTCATATTGGATAAAATAATACAGATTGGGATTTGCTTCAATGGAATGAAGATTCATCAGCAAAGCAACGTCAATTTTTTGCTGCCTGAGATATTTTTGCAATTCTTTTATTTTCATTTAGTTTTGATTACTGGCTTCAAATTCTTAATGTTCTTTTTTTTGCTGACATTCTCCGACGGAGCCAACCCTCTTATCAGCACTATCGGAGAAATAAACGAATTTGACTGGATGCCAGTAATCTCCCCTTCTTCAACAACAACATATATAAACTTTTTAAGGATTGTTCTTTTTATGAAGAAATATACATTGCGAAATGGATTGCATGTTCTGATCGACAAAAAGAATGCGGAAACCGTTTCTATTATGGCTACGGTAAAGATTGGATCATTATATGAAAAAGCAAACGAAGGAATATCTCATTTTGTCGAGCATATGGTCTTTGAAGGAACGGAAAAGAGAAAGACAGCAAAAGATATCACTAGCGAAATTGAAGCGGTAGGCGGTATGATTAACGCCTATACTGATCACGAACGCACCTCTTTTTTCATCAAAGTGCCAAAAAAATATTTTTCTCTCGCCGTTGACATTCTGTCTGATATTATGCAGAACGCAACCTTTGAAGAGGATGTACTCAACAAAGAGAGAGAAGTGATCTTACGGGAAATCAACATGTGCTATGACGAACCCCGCGTCCATCAATGGTTATTATTTTATCATACCTTATTTCCCGGACATCCTGCAGGAAAACCCATTTTCGGTAGCGTTGAGAGTTTAAAGGGAACCACACGCCAGCACATGCGTTCCTTTTACAACACCTACTACGTTCCCAATAACATGATCATCGGGGTTGTCGGTAATGTAAAAAACGCAAAGCAGTTGATTGAGAAAAAGTTTTCTTTCAACCCAGCATCAGTGCCCGCATCTGCCATTCCCATTCCCCTTTCAACACCTTCATTTAAAAAAATAAATAAAAAAATCCTCAATGCATATTTTGTCCTTGGGTATCAAACGGTTTCTCGCGATCACACTGATTCGTACGCCCTTGATGTGATTCAAGCAATCTTAGGAAGAGGACAATCGGGAAGAATCTTTGATGAGATCAGAAACAAACGAGGATTAGTGTATGAAGTTGGCGTCCATCATGACACGGATAAGAGTTTTGGTGTGTTTTCAGTTTATCTTAATACTGAACACAAACATGTCGATCTCTGCAGAGAACTAATTATGAAAGAGATACATGCGCTCAGCAACATTTCAGAAAAGGAACTTCAGGAAGCGATTGGATTCATTGAAGGCAAAACCATTCTCGATCATGAAAACACCGACAAGCACGTCGATGATCTCTGTTTTTGGGGATTAATGGGGAAACCGGAAGGCATTAAAGAATATCTGAAAAACATCAAAAAAATAACGAAGAAAGACGTTGCACGAGTCGCACAAACCTATTTCTCAAAGAAACCAACCATTGCGTTAATTGAATAAGTTAGTGACGATATAATGAAGACGTCTGGACGCCATACGTCCCACTTTCATAACTCATCAACTCAGATTCTTTCCTTAATATTTCCATTCTCTCCGACGGACTATACATCGGATTGCAAAAGACACACATAAGAATTTAGAATAAACCTCCATTTTTAAGATTTATGGAATTTTCAACGCATTCTTGTTGAAAACTCAAGGGTACTAATTGGAGCCATAGTTCTTGGCGGATCAAAAAGAAGCGTGTCATAGTTTTTTGACCAGATCAATGGAATTTTTCTCTTAAAGGTATCCTCTTCTTGTGTTTCAGATCCTCCGAGATTTGCTTGCCATATACTATGCGTCCTATAAACTTGTATAAGTTTTTCGAAAAGCATAAACTCTTTTAGATGTGCATATTCCTTTCGGGCGATGATCGCATAGATGTTGAATATATCATCATCCCTCTCGCCAGCTAAAAAACCAACAAATTTTCCATCGATTAAAAAGATGTCCCGATCAAGAAGAGGATCATTAGACTTCAACATATTCCAAAAATCTTCTGGATGATAACGAGATTGTGATTCTTCGAGAACATCTCTAAACAGTGATTTAACTTTTTCCTCATCACTCGCCGGATTATATCCCTGGAATGAGTAGCCTCGGTATTTCTTTTTGAATTTGATGGAACCAGTATAGAGAAAACTACCAGAGCCCATAGCTTCATACAACATTCTTTCAATACCAACGACACGCGCTGGAAATGTCTCTCGACAAAACCCTCGAGCAACCGAATCATCACCTTTAACAAACGTAAAGGCGGCAGAACGACGAACTAGTCGATCAGCTTGCTCAATTCCAACTGTTGTGAGGTACACTTTAGAACCAGAAACAGTATTCAATTCGCTCACTAGTTCTTCCAAATGGTCATCATCAGATTTTAAGGGAATGACAACAAAACATCCGGGATCCTGTTTAAAAAAAGCGAACGTCGCAAGATTCCCCCCATCAAAGTACTTCATTCCTAACCGGCTCTCGCTTTCTCCTCCTTGGTTCCACCCACCACATTCACGTGCATGATAGTGTATACTCGCTTTAAATTCAGTGCCATACCTCCTAAATAAATCCTGATCACGGGGAGTGATAGGTGTTATATAAGATGTTCTTTCCATAAGCTCATCTTCAATAATTTCTCGACGTGCCATATTTTTTCCTCAGTATCCAATTTTTTCTGTACAGGCGCCTTCGTCCACAAACTGATATATCATTCTAAGAGTAGCAACACATGCTAATTCTTCCAATTGACTTCCCGCCCGAGTATTATGAAAAATTTCAACTGGCTGTCCATGGATTATTCTTGTCCCAACAAAATAATCAGGAAAACCATTACTGTATCTTCCAATCATCATTTCGTCTTCTTCTCCATCGCGCCTGATGCTGACATCAAAGCCCTTTGCTTCCTCCACATCTCGGCAAAGATACGCTAAGCCCGATTCATTATTGTTAGAGGGAGTTGGCACAAACTGTCGTCCAAGACATCCAACCGAAGCAAAAAGAGCCGCGCACAACATACGTTCTAATGAGGAGGATTTTGTTATCATTACTTCGAAGAAATTACTAGATACTTATGAATCTTTGTTGTACTAATTATTACAAATATTTATAAGAAGGATGAAGTTTCTGGGAATAAATGGAAACCAAAACGTTACTCGAGTTTGGACTTACTCCCAACGAATCTCAGATTTTCATCACAATAAGTAATAAAGGAACAGTAAGCGCAACTGAAGTCTCAAAACTTACTGGTCTTAACCGGCCATATATTTATTACGCCTTAGAGCGATTATTAGAGAAAGGGTATCTGACTGAAATTCATGATCGGGGTAAAAAAGTATTCAAAGCAGTATCATTCTCACATATCTTGTCATCTGAAGAACAGAAAATCGAATTGCTAAAAGAATTCTTTAAAGAAGTAGAGACAAAAAAAGTCATTAGTCAAGAAACCTCTGTCGAAGTTATTAAAGGGAGATTTACAGTCAAGAATATCATCAAAATGCATCTTGCTGAAGTAAAACAAAAAGAAGAAATTCTTTATTTAGGATTAGACGAAGAGAAAATGGAAAAAATAGAGCCGATTTACTTGAAAAAAGTATTGAATGTGTTCAAAGAGAAAAAAATTACAGAACGAATTATCATTCGGAAAGGCGGAAAAAGATTGCCCTACGCTGTTACATCCCAATATCGGTACTTAGATCCAAATCTATTAGGGAATACCGCAAAAATGATTTTTCAGAACACCGTTGTCGAACTCATTTTTAGTGACCCACTGTATGCAATCATCATAAAAAATAAAGAAGTCGCGGATACTGCACGAAAACAATTCGAAGTGTTTTGGAAAATAGCGAGAAGATTGTAATCCCTAAATACAAAAGTATTTATATATGTAATCCCTAAGTTTTTCTTATGTATATAGAAAGAAAAAGAATTGCCGGAAAAACATACATCTATGTAAAAACTTCAGTACGATGCAAGGGAAGAGTAAGAACTCGAACTCTAGGGTATATTGGAAAGGAAGCTTCTTCTTCGGAGATACATAACGTAATGCAACATTTAGCAAAAAAAGAAATACGAATTCAAAAAGAAACAAAAGAACAACTGGAAAAAGAGGGAAAAAAGATTATGTTGCTACATTCAGATCAAATTCAAAAATTACATGAAGTTCACACAACGTTTAGGAAAAAATTAGCAACACTAGACGAACAAACTAAACAAGAAATGTTTGATGATTTTATTACGGTCTACATCTATAATACAAACGCCATTGAAGGAAACACATTGACATTACGAGATACTGATCTCTTGTTAAATAAGGGAATAACACCTGCAGGAAAGAGTTTACGAGAGGTTAACGACCACCTCAATGCCAAAGAAGTTTTAAATTATATATTGAAAGAAAAACCCCCCCTAACAAAAGAATCGATCATTCAGATTCATTCTCTGTTGATGAAAAAAATTGACTCAAGAATCGGAGGATTCAGAACCCAAAATGTACGGGTCATAGGGGCAACATTTGAAGCAAGTCCTGTTGAATACGTTGCAATTGATATGAAACTTCTGCTACAATGGCTGAGTAAAAATAAAGGTCACTTGCATCCAATCGTCCTTGCCGCGATTTTTCACCAGAAATTTGAGAGGATTCATCCCTTTTTTGACGGAAACGGAAGAACGGGAAGGATGCTGTCAAATAGCATTCTGATCCACGCAAATTTCCCACCGATGATTGTGCCGAATGCTCAGCGAAAAAGATATTATAATGCATTGTCGTCGGCGGACAAAACAGACCTGACAACGACAAGTAACGAACACCATAAGATAGTAGAATTTTTTTATTTTAATATGTTGAAAACATTCAACACTATCTTTAAAAAATGGGGGTTGTAGTCCCTAAAGAAATATTTCTTTAAAATCTGTAATCCCTAAATCATCTCGTCACTTGGAATTTCTTGACTTCGTCGCGTAATTTCTTTGCTGCTGCGTTTTTTTCAAAATGATCTCGTACTGGTTTGATAATATCATTTAATTTTTCTGCGACACCATTCTTTAAGTCCATTGGATGTAATGATCCGTCACGAAATAATTTTTCTAACTCCGCATATGAATGAACCTCAATAGGTCCGCCAAACTTCGCTGGACGTTCTATGGTCATACTCCCAAATTTCTCAAAAAGAATATATTTTGAATATTCCAATAAGGGATTTTCATCAACAACTTTTGCTGGGCAGTAGGCATTTCCGATTTTCCGTTTAATATCTGCTTCAGAATCAGTCATAAAAATCGCCGTATCCGGCTTTGATTTTGACATTTTCATTTCCATTGCACGTTCTGTTGAATCCGTAGAGCTTGGAGGCTGTCCTAATCCCATCAACATATGGTGCGAAACAATAACTGGTTTCTGGAATCCCAATTTAGGTGCTAATTCTCGTGCGAGAACGTTGACTTTCCGTTGATCCATTCCTAATTGCGTAATATCCGCTTTAATGTGGAAAATATCTGCACACTGCATGCACGGATATAAAATCTGCGATGCTTGCAATACATCAGATTCTTTTCTTCCCATGATTTGAGACGTTCGAATGACCCTATTCAAAGTGCTGTTTCTCGCAATCTGCATAACCGTTTTCCAATACTCAACATCATGGACAAATTCATTTGCCCAGATAAATTCGACATGCTTTAAATCCATCCCGCATGCTTTCCAGACTTCGATAATGTACTTTCCCGCTTTCTGAATATGATCAAGATCTCCTCCTAATTTGTTGTTTGCCCACGCATGCCAATCTGCAACAAACATCTTGAATGTGATTCCAGTACTCGTCAATTTATTGATAGTAAGGGCACGCAACGCTCCTTGTGCAATATGAATATCAGTTCCAGAAGGCTCAAATCCATCATACGCGATCGGA